>CAJAFD010000214.1 GCA_903938935.1 uncultured Opitutia bacterium | reverse complement strand
TAACCTCTGGACCAATGCACTTGTTTCCATTCAATGTATATTCGTAGTATCCAGATGGACAAGTGTAAGTTGGAGTTATATAAGTTAAAGTTGGTGTCACGGGAACAACTGGGGTTGTTGGTGTGGTCCACTGGCAAACGGGCGGGGTACTAGCTGGTGCCACCGCCGGAATCTGCGGCCTCCTTGCCTACTTAGCTTGGTTAAAACCCGAAATAGAATTCCGGTTTCTTTTTTTATTTTTCATCCCGGTGTCGATTAGGCCAAAAACTTTCGTCATCGCACTGGCCAGTGTCTCCTTAGTGGGCTCCGCTTTTTATGAGATCTACGGAGCCGTAGCCCCATTTGCCTATGCGCCTTCCTCGCATTTCGGCGGATTATTCGCCGGCTGGCTCTACTTTCGTCTCAGCCAAGGAAGTATCGGTCGCTTTTTTACATCGAGAAGCGCCCATCCTGCTTCGCTCTCAGCCCGCAACCAAGGCCTGCAAACCACTGAAGACCCCGAGCCTACGACGCTCACGCCGACTAAACAAAGGGAACACCTGCGCGCTGAAGTGGATCGCATACTCGACAAAATCAACAGCACGGGCCTGAACTCCCTCTCGCGAGACGAAAAAGAAAAATTAAATCAGGCCAAAAACTTAAGGGCCTAAAAAGCATCGTTCTTCGAGCGAATAAGAACGTCTTCACCTGTATTAGCAGACTTTCAAAATAATCAAAATCTACGCCTCATCATCTTCAGTAAAATGAATCTGAAAAAAATTAAAAAAGCCTGGTTTTATAGTCTCTTCATTTACTCCCTCAGCGCCACCAGCGTTTTGGTGGCATCCGACCGTAAATTCAGCACCTCGACCACGCTCTCGACGGAAACTAAAACCCTCATTCAACTTCTCGAGCAGGCCCACTACAACCGCGACGCCGTCAAAAGCTCCGACTACACTCAAGTGATCGCCGATTACATGGGCGAGCTCGATGGTCAGCGACTCTTCTTTCTCAACACCGACAAAGCCGGTTTCGTCTCCAAGTACGGCAATAACGTCTACGAAAATGCCTCCTATCTCGGCAACATCGACGCCGCGTATCATATTTTTTCCACCTACGAGACTCGCGCCGAAACTCGCATCGCTTGGATTTTTGAAGAGTTAAAAAAAGACTTCGACCTCAAGGCCAACGCCACCTACCGCAAAGACCGCACCAAATCCGATTGGCCCGCGAATTTCGCTAACTCAGACGAACTCTGGCGCGACCGCCTCAAACTGGAACTCATCGACGAGCTCCTGAATAAAAAAACCATAGAAGAAGCCAAAACTACGGTCCACAAACGCTACGAGCGCATGCTCAAAAATCTCGCCGAGATCGAAGGCCGTGACCTTGCCGAAATTTACCTTGGATGCATGGCCCGCCTTTACGACCCGCATTCCACCTATTTCTCCGCCGAAACCTTCGAAGATTTTGGGATTCAAATGAAGCTACAACTCGTCGGCATCGGCGCGCTGTTAGGCGTCGAGGACGATAACTGCTACGTCAAAGAAATCGTTCCCGGCGGTCCCGCCGATCTCGGTCGCGAACTCAAACCCAACGACCGCATCGTCTCCGTCGCCCAAACTGGCGCCGAGCCCGTCGAAGTCATCGGCATGAAATTGCGCAAGGTCGTAGACATGATCCGTGGTCAGAAAAACACCCAAGTGCGCATCATCGTCCAGCCGGCCGATGCGACCGATCCCTCCGTGCGCAAAGAAATCATCATCAACCGCGATGTCGTTAAATTGAATTCCGCCCGGGCGCATTCCGCTATCTTCCAAGTCCCCGCCCCTTCTGGCGGCAACCAATCCCTCGGCGTCATTTCTTTGCCCGCTTTCTATGGCCCAGCGGAAGACGGCGACACGGACAGCGATGGCGAAAAAACCGGCGCCACCAAAGACGTCGCCCGGCTCATCGAGCAGCTCAAAAACGCCGGCATCACCGGCCTCGTCCTCGACCTGCGGCGCAACGGCGGCGGTTATTTGACCGAAGCCATCGACCTCGCCGGTCTGTTCATCCGCCGCGGCCCAGTCGTGCAGGTAAAAGACTACTCGGGCGCGATCCAAGTCGACAGCGACAAGTCCGCCAACATCGCCTACGAAGGCCCGCTCGCCGTGCTCGTGGATCGCTTCAGCGCTTCCGCCTCAGAAATCGTAGCCGGCGCGCTCCAAAATTACGGCCGCGCCGTCGTCATCGGCGACACCTCGACCCACGGTAAAGGCACCGTCCAGACCGTCATGGAAATGAAAAACATCTCCCGCCTCCTCGCCAGTTCGCCCGCCAAAACGGGCGCGGCCAAAATCACTATCCAAAAATTCTACCTTCCCGGCGGCGCCTCCACTCAACTTAAAGGCGTTGTCCCTGATATTGTCCTGCCATCGATCGACGATTACCTCCCGATCGGTGAAGCCGCCCTGCCCCATGCGCTCGTCTGGGATCAGATCCCGACCAGCTTTTACGACGGGAGCCCCTTAGATACCAAAATTCTCAGCCCACTCCGCAAAGCCAGTCTCGAACGCCAATCTCAGCTCGAGGAATTTACCTTCCTCAAACGCAACATCGAGTGGTTCAAAAGCCGCCAAGAACAGAAACTCGTCTCGCTCAACCTCGAGGAGCGCCAGCAGCAAAAACTCTCCGACACCGCTTTCCGTAAAGACATGAAAAAAGAACGCGAGCGTCTCGCGAAGAATGATTACACTTTTAAAGAATACCGCCTCGGCCCGCCGCCCGCCCCGCGCATCAAAGCTCCAAAAAAAGACGACGATGAAGACGCTGAGACACTTTCCGAGGAAAATGAAAGTTACGGCAAAGTGGACATCCACCTGCGTGAATCTCTTCGTGTGATCGCCGACGCCATTGAGCTTGGTAAAAATCGTGAATCTTGGGCGACCAATCGCCCGCCCCTCACGGCCGATAGCAAAGGCTGAAGAGGCTCAAGCGCCAGGTTTCCACGCGAAAATAAAACGATCGCGGCCGGTCAAATCGCGGCCGGATTCGATCCGCTCAAAACCGTGCGCGGCGGCGAGCGTCATCAATTCGGCATGTTGGGCGATGCCCGTCTCCAATGCCAGCAGACCGCCCGGCGCCAAAAACGGCGAGGCCGCGCTGATGATCTCGCGTAAATCCACCAGCCCATCGAGACCGCCGACCAGCGCCGAGCGGGGCTCATGACCACGCACCTCAGGCGCAGCCGCGTCGGTCTCTGCATCGGTAAGATAAGGCGGATTCGAGACGATTAACTCAAAGCGATCTTCGGGCTGAAGCTCCTTAAACCACGCGGAGTTTATTAAACGCACCCGCGGACCGAAGCCGCTCGCGAGTACATTTTCCGCAGCCAAGGC
>CAJAFD010000213.1 GCA_903938935.1 uncultured Opitutia bacterium | reverse complement strand
GCTTCGATCGCGGGTACAGCGGGCGCGGGTGATGCGCTGGCTTCGGGTATCTTGCTTGGTTTGCACGAGGAATGGCCGATGGCGCGGGCGCTCGAATTGGGTGTGTGCGCGGCGGCCGCTTCGTTGCGCAGCCCGACGTGTTCGGATGCCGTGGTGACGGCGGGCGAATGTCTCGCGACGGGCCGGGCTTTGGGGTTTCACGCGTTGCCCGCGTGAGGCCCGGATTTGGCGGGAACGTTTAGGTTAACCCACGTAGACCGCCGAAGCGTCGATTGCTCAATTACACAAAAAAGAACCCGGCCTCGCTCGGTTTAAAGGAGCGAGGCCGGGTGTTTGATTAAGGGCGCCTTCGTGGCGCGGTCGGAGCGGGCGTGCGATCGGATCGCGTGGGAAGATTAGCTCTTGTTGGGCCAGGCGGGTGGGGGCGGGAGCATGCGGCCCTTGGTTTTGAGCTCTTCGAGGATGACCTCGATGCCTTTGTCGAGTTGTTGGTCCTCGCCGCGGAATTCGCGGGCGGGGTCGTTGTCGACTACGATGTCGGGATCGACGCCGCGGCCCTCGATAATCCAGCTCTTCCCGTCTTTGGCGTAGGGGGCGAATTCGGGTTTACGGAGGTCGCCGCCGTCGGTGAACGGCAAGCTGCCCGAAATGCCGACGACGCCGCCCCAAGAACGTTTGCCGATGAGTTTGCCGAGACCTTTTTCGCGGAAGCGATAGGGGAACAAGTCGCCGTCGGAGGCGGAGTATTCGTTGAGCAACGTGACTTGGGGCCCGAGGAGCATTTGGGCGGGATTGGTGGACGGGGTGCCGTTGCGGCGGATGTTGATCATCGTGAGTTCGCGTTGGAGGCGCTCGATGATCATGGGTGAGACGTTGCCGCCGCCGTTGCCGCGGACGTCGATGATGAGGCCCTGTTTATTGAGCTGCGGGTAGAAACGGCGCACGAACTCGTTCAGGCCTTCGGGGCCCATGTCGGGGATGTGCAGGTAACCGATTTTGCCGCCGGTTTTCTGCGCGACGTAGGCCATGTTTTGGGCGACGAACTGCTCGTAATAAAGCGGGGCTTCGTCGGCGATGGGTATGACGGTGACGTCGCGCGCGCCTTCGTCGGTGGGCTGGGCATTCACGCGGAGAACAACCTGCTTACCGACGGTGCCGATGAGGGCGGTGTAGAGATTGGCGAGATCGCGGACGGACTGGCCGTTGACCGCGAGAATGTACTCGCCGGCGCGGACGTTGACGCCGAGCTCGGTGAGCGGGGAACGCGTCTTGGTCTGCCAGTTTTCACCGGGGAGGATTTTGTCGATGCGGTAGGCGCGGCTGGCGGCATCGCGGGAAATTTCGGCGCCGAGGAGGCCGGTCTTGATGCGCGGGGCTTCGATGCGATCGCCGCCGCCGACGTAGGCGTGGCCGATGTGCAGCTCGGAGATCATTTCACCGATGAGATACGTGAGATCGTTGCGCGTGGAGACCGAGGGAAGGAGCGCGGCGTATTTGGTGCGCTGAGCGGGCCAGTCGACGCCGTGCATGTTGGGCGCGTAAAAGAAGTCGCGCATTTGGCGCCAGCTCTCGTTGAAAATCTGCGTCCACTCGGCGTTGCGATCGAGGCGGACCTCAAGGCCGGAGAAGTCGAGCTTGGCGTCGGGTTTGAGTTCAACCTTGGCGGAAGGGAGGTCGATGAGAGAGAAATCGCGACCGGAGCGGATCAGCATCTTTTTGCCGTTGGCGGTGATTTCAAAGCCCTCGAAGTTGCCGAGCTCGGTTTCTTTTTTGGTTTTGAGATCGTAGAGCGCGACCACGGGTTTGGTCGCGGCGCCGCCGCCGAAACCTTCGCCACCGCCACCGCCGCCGGAAGGACCACCGGGGGCGCGGCGGTAGTAAATTTTTTCTCCGACCATGGTGATCGAGCCGTAGTTGGAAGGCGCGATGGGCAGGCCGAGGACGCGACCGGAAAGACCGTCGATATCAACTTTGACGACGACAGCGGCGGGTTTTTTCGGAGTGGATTTCGGGGCGTCGGATTTTTCGTCGGTCGGTTTCTTCTCCTCGTCTTTGGCGATGGCGACTTCGTCGCTTTTCGGGGCGAAGGGAGAGGCGGTGTCTTTCGCGAGTGCGACGAGATAGATGCGCTCCATGTCGAGATAGGCGTGGTTCCACTCGGTGTCGGAGTAGATGGGGCGGTAATCACGGGAGGAGGCGAAGAGGAGCCATTTGCCGTCGTCGCTAAAATTAGGACGGCTGGAATCGTAAGAACCGTCGGTGACGGCGAGCGTCTGCTGCGCGGCGAGGCCGTAGAGCATGATTTTGGCGAGGGTGCCGCGCTCTTGTTTCACGTAGGTGACCCACTGCGAGTCGGGCGCCCACGAGTATTGTTGAATCGGGGCATCGGGATTTTCTGCGACGGTGGTGATGGCTTTTGTAGCCACGTCGATGAAGCGCAGGCGTTGCTTGCGGTCGGCCCAGAGGATTTTTTTGGAATCCGGCGACCAATCGAGCGCGAAGGGATAAGTGTCGTTGTTGGACGTCAGTTGAATGGCTGCGCCCTTGCCGTCTTGCGGGCGAACGTAGAGTTCAAATTCGCCGGTGGCGTCAGAGAGATAAGCGATCCATTTGCCGTCGGGCGACCAGCGGGCGGAGCGTTCGTGGACACCTTGAGTTTGAGTGAGATTGCGCGTGGGGCCTTCTTTGGCGGGAACGGTAAAAACATCGCCGCGAGCGACCACAGTGACGCGTTGGCCGTCGGGAG
>CAJAFD010000212.1 GCA_903938935.1 uncultured Opitutia bacterium | reverse complement strand
GGGCTTGGTATCGGAAATTGCTGGAAGCACCGCTTTGGGGGCGTCGTAATTACAATGCAGCGGATAACTCCGCCCAACGTCCATGACGCCCGAATCCGCCGCCCAACGTATCGCGACCCTCACCGCCGACATCCGGCGGCACGATGAACTTTACCGCAACCGCGCGCGGCCCGAGATCGGCGATTTCGAATATGACGCGCTCAAGCGCGAGCTGGAAGAACTCGAGCGCCAGTTCCCCGCGTTGATGGTGCCCGATTCGCCGACGCAACGCGTGGGCGACGACCGCGCCGAGGGTTTCGTGCGCACCAAGCATCGCCTCGCGATGACCACCCTCGACAACACCTACGACGAGGGCGAGCTCCGCGATTTCCACGCGCGCCTCGCCAAACTGTTTGGTCGCGACGACCTCGTTTATTCCGTCGAGCCCAAGATCGACGGCGCCTCGATCAGCGTGACGTACGAAAACGGCAAACTCGTTCGCGCTGTCACGCGCGGCGATGGCGAGGAAGGCGACGACGTCACGGCCAACGTCAAAACCATCGCGCACCTGCCGCACGCGCTGCGCGCGCCCGCCGATCTCACGCCGCCGCCCGGGCCGGCACTGGTGGAAATTCGGGGGGAGATTTTTCTGCGGTTTTCCGAATTTGCCCGCATCAACCAGACGCAGGAAGAAGCCGGACTCGAACCCTACGCGAATCCCCGCAACCTCGCGGCCGGCACGCTCAAACTCCTCGACGCGGCGGAAGTCCGCGCGCGCGGTCTCGAGATTGTGCTCTACGGTTTTGGCGCGCTGGAGCCGCAAGGTTTGTTGGCCTCGCAATCCGATGGGCACGCGGCTCTCGCGCATTGGGGCCTGCCGACGCTCGAACACCGTCGCACCGTGCGCGGAATCGAAGCGGTCGTCGCGGCGATTCGCGAACTCGATGCGCACCGCGCGACGTTGCCCTACGCGACCGACGGCGCTGTGGTGAAACTCGATGACTTCGCGCTGCAACAACAGGCCGGTTTTCGCGGTGAAGGTCAGAGCGCGCGGAAACTGTCTCCGCGTTGGGCGTGCGCGTATAAATTTGCCCCCGAGCGCGCCGAGACGCGGCTGAAGGCGATCACGATTCAAGTCGGCCGCACGGGCGTGTTGACGCCGGTCGCCGAGCTCGAGCCCGTGCAACTCGCGGGCACGACCGTGGCGCGGGCGACGTTGCACAACCGCGATGAAATCGCCCGCAAAGACATCCGCGTCGGCGACACCGTTTACGTGGAGAAAGCCGGCGAGATTATCCCCGTCGTGATCGCGGTGAATCTGGCGCGCCGTGCGCCGGAGTGCGCGGCGTATGTTTTTCCTGAAACGTGTCCGATGTGCGCGACGGCTACCGTGCACGTCGCGGGCGAAGTTGCGATCCGTTGCCCGAATCCCGATTGCGCGGCGCAACTCGTCGGCCGGCTCGACTACGTCGCCGGTCGCGGCGTGCTCGACCTTGAAGGCCTCGGCGGCGTCGTCGCCGAAAAACTCGTCACCACGGGAGCCGTGCGGGAGATGTTTGAACTGTTCGCGCTCGAGGCGGAGTCGCTCGGGGCGATGAATCTCGGGACGGCGGAAGCGCCGCGCATTTTGGGGGTGAAGAACGCGACCAAGATCGTCGATGCGATCTCGCGGGCGCGGGGCTTTGACTTGGGGCGCTGGTTGTTGGCGCTACAGATCCGCGACGTGGGCGGAGCGACGGCGCAGGATATTGCGGCCGCGCACGGCACGCTCGAGGCGGTGGCGCAGTCGGAGATTTTACCCCGACTCGCGCGCTTGGCCGATGTCGTCGAAGCCATGAGCGAGGTGAGTCCGCGCTCGCGCTTGAATCCGCCGAAGGATGAAACCGAGCGGCAAGCGCGGGCGGAACGCTACGCGGCGCTCGCCG
>CAJAFD010000211.1 GCA_903938935.1 uncultured Opitutia bacterium | reverse complement strand
CGGCACCCCCACCGTCAAACCGTCCAAGACGGAATAATCGCAGGCGACCCCTTCCACTGCTGTATGCGCGCCACCTCCCCATGACCGAGCTGGCCGCCCTCCTCACTCACCTCACGGACTCCCAGCGAGGTCCCGCCGTCCTCGCCACGCTGGTCGCCGTCGCGGGCTCATCTTACCGCCGCCCCGGCGCGCGACTTCTCGTCACCGCCACTGGCCAACGCCTCGGCTCCATCAGCGGCGGTTGCCTCGAAGAAGACGTCGTCCTACGCGCCCGCGCCGTCGCCGCCACCAGCCAACCCGAACTCGTCACCTACGACACTTCCTCCGAAAACGACCTCGTCTGGGGCGTCGGCCTCGGTTGCCACGGCATCGTTCACGTCCTCCTCGAACCCATCCCCTCGCCCGCGCCCGCGTGGGTTCACACGCTCGCCACGCAACTCGCCACCCGCCTCCCCACCCCGCTAACCGTCACCTGGCGCAGCACCGATCACCACCAACTCCTCGGTACTCAACTCGCCTCCAGCGAGCCAACGTCAGAGCAAGCGCTCGCATCTCCGTCTTCGCCGACTTCTGCCGTTTTTTCTGAAACCATCACTCCCGCACCGTCGTTGATCATCTTCGGCGCCGGCGACGACGCCCAACCTCTCGCCCAACTCGCGCATACTTTATCTTGGCATGTCACGATCGCCGATCCCCGCGCCACCTTTGCCACTGCCGCCCGTTTTCCCACTGCCGACCGTCTCATCGTGGCTCCAGCCCATGAACTCGTCGCCCGCGTCACCCCCGAACCCGACGCGTGCGCGGTCGTGATGACGCACCACTACGTCCACGACGTGCCGATCCTCCGCGATTTATTGTCCTACGATTTCCCCTACATCGGGCTCCTCGGTCCGAAAAAACGCGCCGCCCGCATCCTCGCCGATCTCGCCCGCGAAGGCTTCGTCCCCACACCGGCACGACTCGCCCGTTTTCACGCCCCAGTCGGGCTCGACCTTGGCGCCGAAGCTCCCGCCGACGTCGCCCTAAGTATCCTCGCTGAGATCCGCGCTCAACGCTCCGGTCGTGACGCCCGCCCCCTGCGCGACCGCACCCGCCCGATCCATGACTGAACCCGCGCCCAGGGCCCTGCGCTTCGGCGCCATCATCCTCGCTGCCGGAGCCTCCACGCGCCTCGGCTCACCGAAACAACTTCTCTTACTCGACGGCCAACCTCTCGTCGTCCGCGCCGCCCAAGCCGCGCTCACCGCCGGCGCGTGGCCGGTCGTCGTCGTCCTCGGCGCCCACGCCGAAAAAATCCGCCCCACGCTCGCCCGCCTGCCCGTGCTCGCCGTCGAAAACTCCGCTTGGCCCGAGGGCATGGCCGCATCCATCCGCACCGGCATCACGACGCTCGGCCAATTTTCCCGCACCCTCGACTCCGCGCTCATCGCACTTTGCGATCAACCGGCCTTTGACGCCGCGGTGATCGCCCAACTCCTCGCCGCCCAAGGCGCCACCGGCCGCAGCATCGTTGCCTCGCGTTACGCCGGACGCCATGGCGCACCGGCGTTATTGCTGCGAGCCCATTTCCCTGCCCTCGCGGCGCTCACCGGTGAAGCCGGCGCGCGGGATCTGCTCAACGGCGACCCTGCGCACGTCACCGCCGTCGATTTACCCGCGCTCGCCGAAGACATCGATACGCCCGCTGACGTCGCTGCGTATCGCGCCCGAGGTTCGTGAGCGCGCTTACTTCTTTTTAGCGGCCGGCGCAGGAGCGTCACCGGCCCATTTTCTCGCCTCGTCGTAAGCGGGATTTGATGTCGGCATTTGTGCGCCAACATTTTTCCGCCAAGCATCAAGTTGTGCACGCAAAACGGCGACGCGCTGCGGCTCAGCCGCCGTGAGATCATTTTTTTCCCCGAGATCGTTTTTCAAATCGTAGAGCTCCACGCGGTCGTCCTCGAAATAGTGAATGAGCTTCCAATCGCCCGCACGCACCGCGCTGTAAGGCGTCGCACCGCCCGGATGATAATGCGGGTAATGCCAAAAAATCGCCGCGCGTTTTAATTTTTCCACACCTTTTAACAGCGGCACGATCGACTCGCCATCCACACCGGCCGCCGGTGCGGCCGTCGCCATCTCGAGCAAAGTCGGGAAATAATCCACGCTCGTCACCGGCGCCGCGTGCACCGCACCCGACTTAACCACGCCCGGCCATTTCACCACCAGCGGCACGCGCACACCGCCTTCGTAAGCCGAGCCTTTGCCGAGGCGTAGCGGATCGTTGCGCGTCGGACCGGGCCGCCAACCTTGCGCGCCCACGGAGCCACTCAAGCCGCCGTTATCGGCCGTGAGTACGATGATGGTATTTTCATCAAGTTTCAGCTCGGCGAGTTTCCGCATCACTTCGCCCACGCTGTCGTCAATGCTTTCTACGAGGGCGGCGTACACGGCGTTGGTGTGGATAAATTTTCCCGCGGCGATTTTTTGTTTATACTTTTCAATGACTGCCGCCTTCCCCGCGAGTGGGGTATGCACCGCGTAGTGCGGCAAGTAGACGAAAAAAGGCCGGTCGCGATTCGCTTCCATAAACGCGCAAGCGTCGCGCGTCAGCCGATCGGTGAGAAATTCACCGGGGCGCTCATCTTTAATATTAACAACGCCATAGGGCGGGAAATACGCGCCGGGCTGACCGCGATCACAACCACCCACATTGACGTCGAAGCCCTGATATTCCGGATAAAATTTTGGACCACCCAGATGCCATTTCCCGAAAATCCCCGTCGCGTAGCCGTGCGACTTCAGCTCTTCCGCGATCGTTTTCTCCTCGAGCGGAAGCTGTCGTGTCCAATCGGGGATTTTCAGTTTCGCATACGGCCGGTTGTGGCCCGCAATCCAATCCGTAATGTGCAAACGCGCGGGATATTTTCCCGTGAGCAACGCCGCCCGCGTCGGCGAACACACCGTGCACGCTGCGTAAGCTTGCGTGAATTTCATGCCTTGCGCGGCGAGTCGGTCGATATGGGGCGTCTCGTAAAGCGCACTGCCAAACCCCGCGCCATCCGTCCAACCCCAGTCATCGATCAGAAAAAAAACAATATTCGGCGCCCGCGTCGCCGCCGCCTGCGTTGGCCCATTTAGGCCAACCCCAAAAAACAAAATCACACCCAACACACGAAAATGGCGAAGTAAGTTTAAGTTCATGAAAGCAGGTTTTGCGGAAAAATAAAAAACCAAGCGGGGCGCCAGCATACGCGCACACGCATCCGACCGGCCGCAACGCAAAACTCCGTCGCCGTCAAAAACGACGCGCGTTAAAGTTGCGCCTTCAACGCCTGCGCCTGAGCCAGCGCCGTGGCGACATCCGCTGCGCGCACCGTGAAATGCCCCATCTTGCGACCGGGACGCGGCTCGGCTTTGCCGTAAAGGTGCAGCTTCGCGCGAGGTGCCGCGAGGATCGCCGCCCAGCGAGGCGCGCCGACGACTTTACCGTCGGCCCATTTCCACGCGTCGCCTAAAATATTCACCATCACCGTCGGCTCGCGCACCGCGACTGCGCCCAACGGTAACCCGCACACCGCGCGCACGTGTTGCTCAAACTGGCTAGTCTCGCCGCCATCGAGCGACCAATGCCCGCTGTTGTGGGGACGCGGCGCGAGTTCGTTCACCACGAGTTCGCCGGCGGTGGTGAGAAACAACTCAACGGCGAGCAGGCCAACGACGCCGATTTTTTCCGCGATCCGCGCCGCCAACGCTTCCGCCGCTTCCGCGACCGCCGTCGGCACGCGCGCGGGCACGATGGAAAAATCCAAAATGTGGTGCGTGTGGATATTTTCGGAAACGGGAAACGCCCGTGTCTCACCGGTCGTGCTGCGCGCGACGATCACGGAAAGTTCGCAGGAAAATTCACACCAGGCTTCGACGACACAGCGCCGTCCGCGGAAAATCGCCACTGCTTGTTCCAGGTCAGCCGCGGTCGAGAGTTTCATCTGGCCTTTGCCATCGTAGCCGAAGTCCGCGGTTTTCACGACGCACGGCAAACCGACCTGCGCAACGGCGGGCGCGATATCGCCGTCAAGCGCCTCAGCGTAGGCGACGTGCGGGAGACCGTTCGCCTTGAGCCAAGCTTTCTCGCGCTGGCGATTTTGCGTCGTGTGCAACACCTCGGCGCTTGGGTGCAACGGCACCAACGGCGCGATCACCGCCAGCGCCGCCGCCGGGATGTTTTCAAATTCATACGTCACCACATCCACGCCGCGCGCAAAATCCAGCAACGCATCCGCGTCTTGGTAGCTGGCGTTGACTTCGTGGTTGGCCACCGCACCCGCCGGACAATGAATCTGCGGCTCATAAACGTGCACGCGATAACCGAGCGTCTGCGCGGCTTGCGCCAGCATCCGACCGAGTTGGCCGCCACCGAGTACGCCGATGGTTTTGCCGGGGGCGATCATGGGAGTTTGGCGCGCAACACCTTCGCGGTCTGCGTCGCGCGGAAATGTTTCCACGCCTTACGCGTCGACGCATCACTTTGCGCGAGCAGCGAGGCGGCGAACAGCGCGGCGTTGATTGCGCCCGCTTTACCAATCGCAAACGTCGCCACGGGCACGCCACCGGGCATCTGCACAATCGAGAGCAGCGAATCCATGCCCTTCAACGCATGCGATTCCACCGGCACACCGAGCACGGGCAAAGTCGTGAGCGAGGCCGTCATGCCGGGCAAATGCGCCGCGCCGCCCGCACCGGCTATGATGATTTTGAGACCACGCTTTTCGGCGTTCTCCGCGTAGTTCACCATTAATTTTGGCGTACGGTGCGCTGAGACGACACGTTTCTCGTACGGGACGCCGAGCGACTCGAGTTGAGCGGCGGCGTGCTGCATCGTCTCCCAATCCGACGTGCTGCCCATGATGATTCCGACGAGAGGTTTGACCATGGCTCCCAGCAAAGCGCCCGGCGCGCCCGCTTCAACGGCGAAAACCTTCGAGTTTCTCGACAAACAAGTTCGACGCCCGGTCTTTCGCCGGACTCAACTGTCATACCCCTTACGCTTCGCACCACCCAGTCATTCGCCCCTATTATGTCGCTCGCTCGTTTCATCGTCTTGTTTCAACGCGCCTGTGCGCTGCTTTTTTTGGCCGGTTCGGCCCTGTTTGCCGCCGCACCTGCCGCCGCCACGACGCGGCCCAATATCATTTTTATTCTCACCGATGATCAGGGCTACGGCGACCTTTCTGCCCACGGCAATCCGATCCTCAAAACCCCGCACCTCGACGCGCTCCGCGCCCAGAGCGTGCGCTTCAACGATTTCCACGTCAGTCCCACCTGCGCCCCTACGCGCAGCGCGCTCTACACTGGCCGCCACGAATTTAAAAACGGCATCACCCACACCATCCTCGAGCGCGAACGCCTCACGCTCGATGCCACCACCCTCGCGCAGGTCTTAAAAAAAGCCGGCTACGCCACCGGCATTTTCGGTAAATGGCACCTCGGGGACGAGCCCGCCTATCAACCACCCGCGCGCGGTTACGACGAGACCTACATCCACGGTGGTGGCGGCCTCGGCCAAAGTTATCCCGGCTCCTGCGGCGATGTCCCCGGTAATACCTATTTCAACCCCACGCTCCTGCACAACGGCACCTTCAAAAAAACCGAAGGTTTCTGCACCGATCTTTTTTTCGCCCAAGCCACCCGTTGGATCGAGTCCCGCAAAGACTCCGGCCAACCGTTTTTCGTCACGCTGACCCCCAACGCCCCGCACTCGCCCTACACCGCGCGCCCCGCCGACGCAGCGCTCTATCGCGATAAAGTCGGCGACGGCCCCGACGCCGCAGCCGTCGCCAACTTCTACGGCATGCTCCACAACATCGACGAAAACGTCGGCCTCCTCCTGGCCCAACTCGAGGCCTGGGGCCTCTCCCGCAACACACTCGTTATTTTCATGAACGACAACGGTACCGCCGCTGGCGCGAAAATTTTCAACGCCGGCATGCGCGCGCAAAAAGGCACGCCCTGGCTCGGCGGCACCCGCGCGATATCCTTCTGGCGTTGGCCCGAGCACTTTGCCCCCGCCGACGTCGAGGCCCTCACCGCGCACATTGATTTTTTCCCCACGCTCGCCGAGATCGCTGGCGCGAAGCTCGATGAACGCACCCGCGCCCAAGTCGAGGGCCGCAGTCTCCTGCCCTTACTCCAAAATCCAAAAACACCGTGGGATGATCGCACGCTCTTCACTCACGTCGGCCGCTGGCCAAAATTTTCCGATCCCGGCCTCGCCAAATTTAAAAACTGCTCCGTGCGCGAACCGCGTTGGCACCTCGTTTCAATCGAGGGCGGCAGCGCGCCCGCTTGGCAACTTTTCGATCTCAGCACCGATCGCGGCGAACTCCGCAACATCGCCGCACAGCACCCCGAAGTCGTCCAACGTCTCGCGCGCCGCTACGATGCGTGGTGGGACTCCGTCAAACCTCAGCTCGTCAACGAAAACGCCGTCGGCCCGCGCCTCAATCCCTTCGCCGAGCTCTATTGGAAACAATTCGGTGGCGGCCCCACGCCCGCACAACTCCACACCATGGATCCGCATCGTAAAATGGAAGAAGGTAGAGCCAAAAAAAGTTAATCTTCACCGTTAATTTTCTCCGCTATGCGAAACTCCTGCCTCACGCTCGTACTGTTACTCGGCGTTTTTTTTCGTCTATCCGCCGCCCAAACCGCGTACCCACCCGTGATGAACGGTGCCCGCGCCGAGGTCTACAAAACCGTCGGCGACACCGCGCTCTCGCTCTATATTTTCGAACCCGCTGGCCCCGCGCAAAAAAATCGCCCTGCCATCGTGTTCTTTTTTGGCGGCGGCTGGAACTCGGGTACGCCAGCCCAATTTGAACCGCAATGCCGCGCCCTAGCCGCGCGCGGCATCGTCGCCATCACCGCCGATTACCGCGTCGCCACGCGGCAAAAAGCCAAACCCGTCGACTGCGTCGCCGACGCGAAATCCGCAGTGCGTTGGCTCCGCACGCACGCCACGCGCCTCGGTCTCGATCCGCAACGCATCGCCGCCGCGGGCGGTTCGGCTGGCGGACACATCGCGGCGGCCACACTCGTTCCTGGCCTCGACGCACCGGGCGAAGCGACCGCCGTCAGTTGCCGGCCCGATGCGCTCGTGCTGTTTAATCCCGGTCTCGTGCTCGCACCGCTCGACGGGTACACGCCCACAGGTTTCGGCACGGCTCTCAGCGCCGAACGTCTCGGCGCGGAAACCATCGCGCTCTCACCCGGACATCACGTGGCGCGCAGCGCACCGCCGACGATTATTTTTCATGGTGATGCCGACACCACCATTCCCTTCGCTGCCAGCGAAGTGTTTACGCGTGTGATGCGCGCCGCCGGCAACCGCTGCGAACTCGTGCGTTTTCCGGGCCAAGCCCACGGCTTCTTCAACTTCACCCGCGCCGACAACCGCCCCTACCACGAAACCCTCGCGGCGACCGATGCCTTTCTCGTTTCCCTCGGCTACCTCCCGCCCGCACCATCCAGCGGGCGGCCGCCCAACGTCATCGTGATTTTAACGGACGACCTCGGCTACGGCGACCTCGGCGTCTACGGCGCCAAAGGCTACGCGACGCCGCACCTTGATCGACTCGCGCGCGAGGG
>CAJAFD010000210.1 GCA_903938935.1 uncultured Opitutia bacterium | reverse complement strand
CAAACCCTCGTCGCCGGGGCCCAAGATGAGACTGATCGAAAATTGCAGGCCACGTTTGGCCCGGCCGTTTTCACCCAGTTTCAAACGTACGAAAACGCGCAGCTCTTTCGCGGCGCGACGAGCGATCTTCAGAAAAATTTGGCGCGCAGCAACGTCCCGCTCAACGCCAGCCAAGCCGAGCAATTCACGATGTCGGTCAGCACGCTGGCTCAAATCAATTTCACGCCCGATCAACAAAAGGCGCTGCTCGCGCTGAATCGCGCGGAGCAATCCAAACAAACCATTCGGCAAGTCGAACAGCTCTACAAAGAGGAAACCAATCCGCCCAAACCAGCGAAGCCGAATAAGGCGGATAAACCCGCGAAACGTCCCGGCGGTTAAAACGCGGTCGGGGGCCGTCGCAGACGCACCCCCGACGCGGCGCCATCAAACGACCGCTGCGGCGGCGTTGACGAGTTCCACAAAACTGCGCGCTTCCAGGCTCGCGCCGCCGATCAGGCCGCCATCGATGTCTTTTTGGGCGAGCAATTCGGGCGCGTTGGCCGGCTTCATCGAGCCGCCGTAGAGAATCCGGACTTTTTGCGCGACCGCATCGGTGAAGTGCTTCGTGAGCAAGCCGCGGATAAACGCGTGCACTTCCTGCGCCTGCTCGGTCGTGGCGACCTTGCCGGTGCCGATGGCCCACACGGGTTCGTAGGCGATCACGACGCTGGCGGCTTGGTCTTTATTGACGCCTTCGAGACCGGCTTCGAGTTGAGTCTGGACGACCGCAAGCGTGGCACCGGCTTCGCGTTCGGCGAGAGTTTCACCGACGCAGAGGATGGGGCGGAGTTGGTTTTTAAGTGCGGCCAAGACTTTTTTATTCACGAGCGCATCGGTCTCGCCAAAGAGCGCACGCCGCTCGCTGTGGCCGAGGATGACGTGCGTGGCGAAGAGCGCGCGCAACATCGCCGCGGAAATTTCGCCGGTGAAGGCGCCGCTGGCTTCGAAGTGCATGTTCTGCGCGCCGAGCTTAAGCGTGGAGCCGTCGAGCGCTTTGGCAGCGCTTTCGAGCGCGGTGAACGGCGGGCACACGACGACTTCGACGTCGGATTGCTTGCCGATGGTGGCGACGAGTTCGGTGACGAGCGAGACGCCGTCGGCCGAGGTTTTGTTCATCTTCCAATTACCGGCGATGAGTTTTTTGCGAGTGGACATGATAATAAAGAGAAGGCGCGGCGCCGAAAAAGCGGCGACGCGCGGTTAAGAATTTTAGTTTTCGAGGAAGGCCACGCCGGGGAGGACTTTACCCTCGAGGAATTCGAGGGAGGCGCCGCCGCCGGTGGAGCAATGGGTGACTTTGTCCGCGACCTTGAATTTCTTCGCGGCCGTGGCGGTGTCGCCGCCGCCGACGATGGTCGTGGCGCCGTTGGCCGTGGCTTCGGCGATGGCGGCGGCCATGGCTTTGGTGGCGCCGGCAAATTTTTCGAATTCAAACACGCCCGCGGGTCCGTTCCAGATGATGGTCTTGGAGCTGAGGATGGCTTGGCGGTAGAGTTCGATGGACTTCGGGCCCGCGTCGAGGCCGCCCCAGCCGTCGGGAATACCCGTGGCGAGATCGGCGGGCATGGTGTTGGCGTCGGGCGAGAAGGCGTCGGAGCAGATGAAGTCGATCGGGAAGATCAACTCGACGTTGCGTGCGGCCGCTTTGGTGACGAGTTCTTCGACGATCTTGGCGCCTTCGGCGTCGTAGAGGCTGGTGCCAATCGGCGTGCCGCGGAGGACTTTGTGAAACGTGTAAGCCATGCCGCCGCCGATGATAATTTTATCGGCTTTCTCGAGGAGATTTTTGATGAGCGGGATTTTGTCGGCGATCTTGGCGCCACCGAGAATGGCGAGCAGCGGGCGGTCAGGATGATCGAGGACTTTGGCGAAGGCTTTGAGTTCGGCTTCCATGAGGAAACCAGCGGCTTTGAGCGGGAGGGCGACGCCGACCATGGAGCTGTGCGCGCGGTGAGCGGTGCCGAAAGCGTCGTTGACGAAGACGTCACCGAGCTTGGTCAGAGAAGCACGGAAGGCCGCGACGGCGGCCGGATCGGCTTTCTTGGAGGTGCCGTCCTCGAGCTTCACTTTGCCTTCTTCTTCGATATGGAAACGGAGATTTTCAAGGAGGACGACGGTGCCGGGCGCGAGTTTGGCGCACGCGGCTTCGACGGCGGGGCCGACGCAGTCGTCGAGAAAAGTCACGGGGCGGCCTAGGAGTTTTTCGAGTTCGGCAGCGACGGGTTTGAGGGAAAATTTGGCGATCTTCTGACCGTCGGGACGACCGAGGTGCGACATGAGGACGACCGAGGCGCCTTTTTCGAGGGCGAACTTGATCGAAGGAATCGCGGCGGCGATGCGCGCGGGATTGGTGATGGCGCCGGTGACTTTGTCTTGGGGAACGTTGAAGTCGACGCGCATGAGGACGCGTTGGCCAGAGAGGGAGAGGTCGCGGATGGATTTGAAGTTGGGCATGAGAGGAAGTCGTAAGGGCCTAAAATGAAGCGCCCACGGAGCACAGGGGACGCTCGGAAACCAGGTTTCCGCGGCGGGCCGTGTGTTCCGTGGGCAGCACGGTGGAACAGGTCTAGGATTAGAGCTGGGCGGCGATCTTCTTGGTGAGATCGACGACGCGGTTGGAATAGCCCCACTCGTTGTCGTACCAGGAAACGAGTTTGAAGAACTTGCTGTTGAGTTCGATCGAGGAACCGGCGTCGTAGATCGAGGAGCGCTTGTCGTGGGTGAAGTCGGTAGAGACCACTTCTTCGTCGGTGTAGCCGAGAATGCCCGAGAGGTAGGTCTCAGAGGCTTTCTTGAGGGCAGCGCTGATCTCCTTGAGGGAGGTTTCCTTGGTGGTCTTGAAGGTCAGATCGACGACGGACACGGTTGGGGTCGGTACGCGGAAGGCCATGCCGGTGAGCTTGCCTTTGACTTCGGGGCACACGAGGGCGACGGCCTTGGCGGCGCCGGTGGCGGAGGGGATGATGTTCTGCGCGGCGGTGCGGCCACCCTTCCAGTCTTTCTTGGATGGGCCGTCCACGGTCTTTTGCGTGGCGGTGTAAGCGTGAACGGTGGTGAGCAGACCTTCCTCGAGACCGAAGCCTTCTTTGAGGAGCACGTGGACGAGCGGCGCGAGGCAGTTCGTGGTGCAGGAGGCGTTGGAAATGATGCTGTGTTTGGTGACGTCGAGTTTGTCGTCGTTCACGCCCATCACGATGGTGATGTCTTCGCCCTTCGCGGGAGCGGAAATGATGACCTTCTTAGCGCCAGCGGTGATGTGGCCCTTGGCTTTTTCGGCTTCGGTGAAGAGGCCGGTAGATTCGATCACGAGATCGACGCCCAGCTTGGCCCAAGGAAGTTCGGCGGGGGACTTGGCGGAAACGACCAGGATGTCCTTGCCGTTGACCACGAGGACGTCGTCTTCGGCTTTATCTGGGGAAGATTTTTTGGAGGAAACGGTGCCCTGGAATTTGCCTTGGGTAGAGTCGTATTTAACAAGGTACGCGAGATTGTCAGCGGGGACGATATCGCCGACGGCGACCACATCGAAGGTGGTGCCAAGCAGACCTTGCTCAACGAGAGCGCGGAAAACGAGACGACCGATACGACCAAAACCATTGATTGCGACTTTTACTGCCATGGGAGACTCCGTATTTTTAAGTGTTGTTTACTTGAATGGGACTGGGTGATTACGCGTGAGCGCAGAGAGGGATGAAAGAACAGCCGAGGCGGACGCTGGCAAGGGGTTTTGCGGGCTCGGGTAAAACCCTAAGAACTCGCCCAAAGGCTGCACGATAGCGGCAGTAACCGCAACTCAGGCTCAACCGGCACCTGCGCATGCGTCGTCGCAGAAGCATAAAAGCGATCTTGGTCGGCGAGTTGGCGCCAAAAGCCACTCGCCGGAAGGTTTGCGCCCAGGCTTAACGTGACTTCGCCCAACGTGGGATTAAGCGTAAACAACAACCGCGTAGGCCCGAGCGAGCGATCGGCATTATACACCACCGCCAAAGCGGGAGAATGTGGGATATGGTAAAAATCAAAAAAGCCTTCACCGGGCCGCGTATAATGCCGCAGCAATTTCCCTAATTCACCGCGGCGAAAAGCGATCCAATCGGCAAAATACGCGTGCGTGCTCAGGTGACGATAGAGCCGATGGTAATCGAGTGCATTCAAATCACCGCGGACATAGGTGTTATTCACCCCGAGCTTCGAACGCAGAAAATCTTGCCCCGCTGCCAGCAT
>CAJAFD010000209.1 GCA_903938935.1 uncultured Opitutia bacterium | reverse complement strand
TTCGTGGATTTCCAACTCTCGCGCGGCCTGCTCGGAGTTTCGACGTAAGTGATACCGTCCTGCTTTGTCGGCCACCGGTAATGCCGAGGGCGTGGAAGATATCTGATGAGCTACCGGAGCTTGATCTGAAAGGCGAAGAGCGGGTCGAGGAAGTCGGAGCGAATGAGGCGCGAAGGCTCTAAAAATAGGCCATATAGGCGCTGCGCTCGGCGAGCTCACGGATCGTTTCGCGCACCTTAGGGCGGTTTCGCTGACGACCTCGTCGCGGGTCACTCGCAGAGCGTGTTTTGAAAAATGCCGAAGGCAGAGCGGGTGCGTTTGTTCGCGGAATACATGTCGGTGAGCGTACAAACAGCTTACAGAAATTGGCCGCGTGGCTCTACGGACTATAAGTCTCATTTTACGGTGCTTGGTGGCGTCGAGCTAACCTACGTGCCTGAACCGCACCGCCTGAAACTCGATTGAGATCGCGCTTAAGGGCGTGCCCTATCTCGGTCACAGCAACATGGGCTTCGCCTGAAGCGGGCGTGAATCACGCTTTTTTCAGCCAGGTAATTTTGAGCTCTTTTTCCACGGCCTTGAAATCGTAGTCGGCCGTCACAAGTTCGGCTTTGCGTAATGTGGTGAGGGCGGCGGCAAAGCCGTCGGCCAGCGCAAGTAGTCCAGCCGCTTTGTAACCAGCTGCTAACTCAGCCTGTTCTTCGTCGGACGGAATAATGGACAATGGCCCGCTCGCGGCCAGTTGGCGCGCCGCGCTCACCCCGGTGGACCCTTGGCTTTTTTCGATGCGATAAAGAGTCTCCGCCCAATTCACGGCGGTCATGAGTAGAGGTTGATCGGCCGCGTTGGCGCGATGGAAGAGGGCGCGCACCTCATCTGCGCCGGGCTCGCCGTAAAACATCGCGAGCAGGGCCGAGGCATCGAGCACGACGTGTTTCATGATTTGCTCCGGTCGCTGGCAACCTTGCGATCTTCCCGCGCGCGCTCCTTGGTCCGGTCATCGAGGAGTTCTTGCACGGCGGACTTTTCGCCGGGTTTCGCCTTAAAGAGGCCGCAAAACGAATCGATGAATTCACGCGTGACTGGCTGGATCATGATCTGGCCGTCGGTCTCGGTAAAGTTAAGCCGGGTGCCGGCCTTAATCCCAAATTTGCGTCGCAGACGGGCGGGCACGACCACTTGGCCTTTGGAGGTGACGTAAGCTGATTCGGTGGTGGCTGCCATTTCTAATAAAGTCATGATTTAGTAAAAAGTAAGGCAATAATAAATTGTAAGACAAAAAATGAATCAGCCAACTGGAGCTGGAGAAAGCGTTGCAGTGAGTTGAAGCGACGAAAGGTGTTTGGCGGAAACGCGCGCCCGGCGAGCGGCGCGAGTAAGCTCGCCCGCCCGTACTCACCGCAAAAGTGCGCAGACGCAGGAGGCTCGGCCGGACTACGCGAGCCAGGTTTTAAGGACGGCGAGGTCTTTTTTGAAATACGCGGTCATCGCGGGGACGTCGCCTAGTTCGTATTCGTGGTGTTGGGAGATCGGGCCGGCGTAGGCGGAATTTTTCAACGTCGTGATGAAGCTCCGGTTGATCATGCCGTCGCCGAGCGGGCACCAAGCGGCGCTCCAGCCTTTGGCGGTTTTTTGCCAGCTGAAATCTTTGACGTACACGGCGGTGTAAAACGGTGCGATGAGCTTGGCTTGAGTGGGCCAAGAGAGGCCGCCCTCGATGGTGGCGTGGCCGATGTCGAAGCACATGCCGCAGTGCGCGGGGTCGAGGT
The DNA here is from genome assembly GCA_903938935.1 of uncultured Opitutia bacterium. Taxonomy (GTDB): domain Bacteria; phylum Verrucomicrobiota; class Verrucomicrobiia; order Opitutales; family Opitutaceae; genus Tous-C4FEB. Next base: position 705 of record CAJAFD010000209.1, on the reverse strand, counting down.
CGCGGATGAGACTGAACACATCCCAGATGGGCGCGCCGACGTAGTTGTGGCCGGAGTGATTTTGAAAACCGGCTTGGAGGCCGAGGTCTTTGCAGGCGGCGGCGAGGTCGCGCAGGGCGGGGGCAATTTCTTTGAGTTGGTCGGCGGGGGAACGCGTGAGGTCGTATTTCCAGTAGCCGAGGCGGAAGCGTTTTATGCCGTGGTGCGCGAGGGCGCGGAGGGTGGCTTCGGCGTGTTTTTGGTTGAGGCTGGTGATGTCGGTGGTGGCGAGGTGAAGATCAAGGCCGCGGCGGCGCAGGGCGGTGGTGAAGCGCGGGAGATCGTCGGCGACGCGCACTGGCTCGATCTGGCCTTTGGCGCGGACGGGGCACTCGATGCCGTCCCAGCCGATGTCGGCGACGTAGGCGGCAGTTTGTTCGGCATCGAGTTTTTGGAACGGTTTGGAAAACGCGATGATCGGACGGCGCAGAGTCGGGGCGGGCGGGCCCGCGCGCGTACCGAGCGTGAGGGCGGCGGTGGCGACGGCGGCTTGGGCGAGGAAGGAGCGGCGGGAAACGTTGGATGAGTTCATGGGGTGAACGTAAGTCAGCGGGGCGGTGGGGTTATTTTGTTAATGATTGGAAGCGGCGAGCGGGAGGCCGCGGAGGTAGTGGTCAAACCAATCGGCGAAGCGGCGACGATCGCCCGCGAGGTCGGGCCACGTTT
>CAJAFD010000208.1 GCA_903938935.1 uncultured Opitutia bacterium | reverse complement strand
TGAAGCAGAGGCGGATTTTCCCGTGGGGGATTGCGGGATGGAGCAACAGATGGCGCGCGGTCGCGAGGATCACGGCGACGCCGGCTTTGTCATCGGCGCCGAGGAGGGTTTTGCCGCTGGCCGTGATGACATCGTGGCCGAGCGCGGTGCGCAGGCGCGGGGAATTTTCGAGCGTGAGCGTCTGCGTAGGATCATCGGGCAACACGATGGGTTGGCCGGCGTAGGCGCGATGGACGAGGGGCCGGGCGGCGCCGGGGAGATTGGTGGCGGTATCGACGTGGGCGCACCACGCGACGACGGGCACGGGATGGGCGACGGTGGCGGGCAGGGTGGCGAGGACGAAACCGGCCGGGGTGAGCGTGACCTCGCTGGCGCCGAGCGTGCGGAGTTCGGTTTCGAGCAAGCGGAGGAGCGTCCATTGGCCGGGAGTGCTGGGCGTCGTCGAGGCGGAAGCATCGCTGCGCGTGTCGATCTGGACGTAGCGGAGGAAACGCGCGAGGAGGTCGGCGGAGTCGATCATGGGACGGGACATTCAGCCGACGCGTGCAGCCCGACAAACAGAAAGGCGCCGCCGGCGGGGTGAAGAAGGTCGAGCGGGACCATTTGGCTCGGTGGGGTAGGCGCGGGCGGGAGGTGGGGGCGATAAAAAAGCCAGAGGACCGTGAGACGGCCGATGGTGCGCTAGGTTTTGCTTAGGCGCCCAGATCGTAAAACGAGGGTTGAGCTTAGGGACGCAAAAAAGGGGGCGGTGTTTACCGCCCCCTTTTAGGATGAAACGTAGCAGCCTGCGTTGGGATTATTTCTTCACGCTGAAGCCGACGGAGTAGACGGTTTTTTCCCACATGATTTTGAGGGTGCCGGTGTCGTCGGGGTTTTTGTCGAGGGCGAGCGTGAGTTGGTCCACGGAGGTTTCGAGCGTGCCTTTGGTCAGCGGCACGCGGGCGAGGTCGTTTTTCTCGTCCACGGGGACGCCCCATTTGCCGATGTGGGTGCTGATCGCGAGTTGGGTGGCGCCGGTCTCGGAGGGGACGAGATAAAGCGTGTAGGCGCCGGCCGGCACGGTCGTCTCGCCAAAGACGAGGGCTTTTTGCGTGAGCAATAACGTGGCTTCGTCGGCGCCGAGGCGGTCGGCTTTGCCCCAGGCGACGAGGCCGCCCCAGATTTTGCGCAGTTCGCCGGTCTTGGGGTCTTTGGAAAAGGGCCGGCCGTAGGTGATGGAGACGAGGGTGACGTTGGGCCGCGTGCCGTAACGGGTGTAAATGCTCTCGTGCGGGCTGGTGCGTTTTTGTTGGGCGGCGAGGGGGAGCGAGCCGACGACGAGCGCGGCGAAGGCGAGGACGAGCGAGGCGATGGTTTTCATGGAGCGATACGTTTGGGTTGAAGGGAAAGCGAACGACCGACGGCGAATACGACACGGGGCCGCGCGCGGGTGTCAATCGGCGGGCGGGGATTGACGCGGTGGGCGCGGTGCGGCCCGATGGGCGGCTATGGCGCGCAGTGTGGTTCTCGCAGGCACGGTGCGGTGTGAGCGTTGTCAGCTCCCGCCGCGTTGGTGCGTGTGCGCGGGGCTCGGGCCGGTCGAGAGTGCGCTCGGCGTGGATGTGCTGATGCATCACCGCGAGCAGTGGCGCCCGAGTAGCACGGGGAAGTTGATCGAACGAGTCGTGAGCGGGGCGCGGACGCACCTGTATCAGCGCGAGCAACCGCGCGAACGGGCGGACCTCGTGCGACCGGGGCGGGAGTTGTGGATCTTGCACCCGCTGGGCGAGCCGCTGGATCGGATGACGTTGCCGCCGGCGGGGGACGTGCAGGTGCTCTTGCTCGATGGGAGTTGGGGCGAGGCGGCGGAGATGGTGCGCGCGGTGGAGCCGTGGGGCCGACGCGTGAGTGTGCCGATGACGGGCAAGAGCCGCTACTGGCTGCGCGAACAACAAGGGGAAGGGAAATTTTCCACGGTGGAGGCGTTGCTGGCGATCTTGGCGGCGCTGGGGCAGAGCGAGGCAGAGGCGCAATTGCGGCTGCATTTTGAGCTGCACGTGTATGCGAGCTTGTTGGCGCGGGGCCGGAAATGGCCGGCGGCGGAGTACCTCGACACGTCGCCGATCAAGACGGCGTTGCCTGATTTTCTGCGGCGGTTGATCGAGCCGCGTCGCGGCGCGCCGCACGTGGCGCGGAAGGCGCGACTCGAGGCGCAGGGCGAGACGAACGCGGACGAGACCCCGTAATGCGACGGGCGAGAGGCGCGGCCTAAGAGAAGCGGCCGTCGCGTGGATTGGGGCGGTCGCGTAGATTTACGATTGAGGGGCGGGGAGGAGCGGGGCTTGCTGGCGGACTTATGAAGTTACCCCAGAATCGAATCCTGTCGGGCGGGTGGAAATGTGCGCTGCTGCTTGCGAGCGTGGCGCTGGGGTCGGTACCCGCGATGCACGCGGCGGCCGCGGCGGGCACACCGGAGGCCGCGGGATTTTCGTCCGAGCGCTTGCAGCGACTGGATGCCGTGGTGCAGGCGCAGATTGACCAAAAACGTATGGCAGGCGCTGTCGTGTACATCGCGCGCGATGGGAGGCCCGTGCATTTCCGCGGCTACGGCCTGCAGGAAATCGAGACCGGCAAGACGATGCCGACGGATGCGATTTTCCGCATCGCCTCGATGAGCAAGGCGCTCACGACGACCGCGATCATGATGCTCTACGAAGAAGGTAAATTCATGCTGCACGATCCCGTGGCGAAATTTATCCCGGCTTTTGCCAAGTCTTCCGTGGCTGTGGCGCCACCGGTCGGCTCGCCGCCCGACGTGAAATTCGTCCTCGTGCCGGCTAAGCGCCCGATCCAGATCCGCGATCTGCTCACGCACACCGCCGGGTTGACCTACGGTGACGGGCTGGCGGTCGATCTCTACAAGCAGGCGAACGTTTACGGCTGGTATTTTGCCGACAAGAACGAGTCCATCGCGACGGTGATCGATCGCCTCGCGACGCTGCCGCTCCACGGCCAACCCGGTGAAACGTGGCAGTACGGTTTCTCGGTGGATGTGCTCGGGCGCCTGGTGGAAGTCGCTTCCGGGATGCCGCTCGATCAGTTTTTCCAGCAACGGATTTTCGGGCCGCTCAAGATGGTGGACAGCGGATTTTTCCTGCCGCCGGAGAAGGCCGCGCGACTGGCGCCCGTCTATGGTTACGAGAAGGGCGAACTGACCCTGCGCGAAAATTCGGCGAAGACCGATTACATCCAAGGCCCGCGCACATGTTTCTCGGGCGGGGCTGGCGTGCTCTCGACGACCAGCGATTACGCACGGTTTTTACAGATGTTGCTCAACGGCGGCGAACTCGACGGCGTGCGCTTGCTCGGGCCGAAGAGCGTCGAGCTGATGCACGCGAATCACACGGGCGAAAAATATCTGCGCGACTCCAGCGCGTTTGGCCTCGGGTTCTGGGTGAATGACAACCTCGGGTATTTCGGCGAACTCGGTTCCGAAGGCGCTTACGGCTGGGGCAGCGCGTATTTCCCGCAATACGTCGTGGACCCGAAGGAGAAAATCGTGGCGATGCTGATGACGCAGTTGAAGCCGGCGGGCGGCCTCGACCTGAATCAGAAGTTCAAAGTCATGATGTATCAGGCGCTGATCGAGTCGCGCAGCGCGAAGTAAGTTTCGGCGGCAATAACGCGCGCGGGCGAGGGGCAAAGAGTTTCGTCCGCGCGGGCGGGCGGGCCTCGTCGCTCCGCCCGCGTTTTTTTATTTTTGCGCGCGGATGGGGACGAGCAACGCGCTGAGTTCTTTCACGGTCGCGGCGTGAGCGGGATCGGCGGCGAGGTTGTGGGCCTCGGCGGGATCGGCGATTTCGTCGAAGAGTTGGGCGGCGGTGCGCTCGCCCTTGGCGTTGGACCATTCGGTGTAGCGCCAGCGCTCGGTGCGGACGGAGTAACCGTCGCCGTTGTTGCCGCGGCGGACCTGGGTGAAGGCGGCGGGTTTGGCGACGTGCTGCGCGTCGTCGAGCACGGGGCGGAGATCGGTGCCGTCGAGATAGGCGGGGCGGGGGAGACCGCTGAGGGCGGCAAGCGTCGGGTAGATATCGACCATTTCCACGAGGGTTTGGGCGGAGCGGCCGTTGGCCTTGGCGCCGGGGGCGGCAATGATGAGCGGCACGCGGGCGCTGCGCTCGAAGAGACTTTGTTTTTGCCAGAGACCGTGGTCGCCGAGGTGGTAGCCGTGGTCGCTGGTGAAAACGATCACGGTGTTCTGCGCGAGGCCGAGGCGGTCGAGGGCGTCGACGACGCGGCCGAGTTGCGCGTCCATGAAGGAGACGGAGCCGTGATAAGCTTGGATAGCGTCGCGGCGGAGCGGGTCGGTGAGTTTGCCTTGGGCGGCGTTGGCGCTGAGGTAGGCGGCGGCGGGTGTGCGGGTGCGGTCGTCGTCGCTGAGCGTGGGCAACGCGATTTTATCGGTGGGGTAGAGCTCGAACCATTTTTTCGGGGCGACGTATGGCGTGTGCGGACGGTAGAAACCGACGGCGAGGAAGAACGGCCGGGATTCGCGTTTGAAGCGCTCGAGCAAGCGGATCGCCTCGGTGGCGCCGATGCCGTCGGTGTGGTCGACGTCTTCGCCCTCGTCGTCGGCGAGCCAGCTCAACGTGCCGCCGAATAGGCCGGGCTCGAGGGTGAAGATTTTATCGTGTGCCTCGCGGTCGCGGCCGCGCGGGTTCACGACCTGGTCCCATGACGGGTAGTCGTCGAGGCTGGACGTGCCGATGTCGAGCGGCACGCCGTAGTGGTAGAGTTTGCCGACGCGAGCGGAGAACCAGCCGTTTTTCTTAAACAACTGCGGGAGCGTGACGGTCTCGCCGATTTTTTCGCGGAAGTGCGAACCGACGGGGCCTTTCACGCCGGGATTGGTGAGGACGCCCGTGGCGTTGGGGCGGCGGCCGGTCATGAACGAAGAGCGGCTCGGTGAGCAGAGGGGAAATTGGCAATACGCGCGCTCGAAGCGGACGCCGCGGGCAGCGAGGCGGTCGATGTTGGGCGTTAGCATGCCGGGGTCGCCGTAGCTACCGAGGTCGCAGTTGAGGTCGTCGGCGACGATGAAGAGCACGTTGAGCTTGGGCGGCGTGGAGGTCGCGGCGGCGGCGACGAATAACGGCGCGAGGAAGACGAAGGCTGCGACGCGCGCGAGCGACGTCAGGGGGTGAATGACGGAACGGGGCATGGCCGCAGCGTGCGCAGAAGTGCCGCCGCGGCGAGGCGAAAGACGCGGGCGCAATGCGTGGGTTTAACGTAACAATGGACTGCGGCCGGGGCGGGCGCAGTCGTCGAAGGGCAGCAAGCCGGTGCCGTGGTATTCGGCGTAGGTGAAGGCGGCGGAGAATCGGTGCTGTGGGTCGTCGTAGATCGTCGTGAAGGAACCGCCGTAGAAATTGCGACCGCCGCCGGCGGTGCCGACGGTGAGCGTGACCTCACCGTGGAGGCGGGGCTTATATGTGACCGTTTCGACGACGTTGTCGGCGACTTTGGCTTTCGCGGCGAGCGTGGCGACGACGGGCGCGGGGCGTTGGGCGACGGCGCGGGCGACGAAGGCATCGAGGGCGGTGCGCTCGGGGGGCGTCAGCGCGGCGAGGCCGGCGGTGGCGACTTGGTCGGCGGTGCGGCGCGAGAGAAACGAGCGGGAGAAAGCGACGACGTCCCCCTGGCGCGCGACGGTGAGCTCACGGGCGACTTGGGCGTTGAGCGCGGCGAGTTGCGCGGCGGAAAGGTGATGCAGGCCGACGGCGATGCGATCAGCGGAATCGAGTTGCGCGGTAAACGACGGAGTTTCGTCGGCGCGCGTCGGGGTGAGGAAAACCAAAAAACTGGCCGCGAGGGCGAAGCCGATACGGAAAAAATTACGGAGGAACGACGGCATGAAAAAGCAAGGAGGCGAGAAAGACGGAGCGTGCGCGGGCTACGGCTTGGGCGCGGTGAGGCGGCTGGTTTTTATATTGTTGGTCGGATCTTGGTCGTTGATGCCGATGGGCGCGCTGAGGGTGGTTTTGTAGGTGAGGGCGCCGCGGGTGGCGAGGGTGGTTTTATCGACGGGCACGGCGATGACGGCGTTGGCGCCGGCGGCGAGGGCGGGGACGCGGTAGTTGGCCGTGAGGCCATCGGTGTCGACGTCGAGCGTGAGGCCGGAGAGGGCTTGGCCGCCGCGATTTTGGATGACGATCTCCATCTGGGCGCGGGCGGAATCGTAGAAGTGGCTGGAAAGAGCGGCGTCGACGCGCGTGGGGTCGTTGCGGCCGAGCGCCCAGCCGAGGTTGAGGGTGCCGCGGCCGTAGTCGGCGTCGGGTCCGGGGGCGCCGGCGTCGTTGGTGGTGGCGGCGAGGATTTCCCAAGCTTGGGTGGCGGTGAGCGTGGGGTTGGCGGAAAGGACCGTGGCGAGCGCGCCGGCGACAAGTGGAGCGGCGGCGGACGTGCCATCGACGTAGACGCGCTGTTGGTTGATCCACGCAGTTTGGACGCCGTAGCCGGGGGCGGAAATTTGGAGTTGGGGGCCGGAGTTGGAAAACGTGACCTGTTGACCGACGGCATCGACGGCGCCGACGGAGATGACGCGGGCATCGGCGGCGGGCCACGTGAGGCGTGTGGCTTGGTCGTTGCCGGCGGCGGCGACGATGAGTGCGCCGTGCGTGTCGGCGTAGTCGATGGCGGCGAGCAGGACGTTGCTGGTGGCGTAGCCGCC
>CAJAFD010000207.1 GCA_903938935.1 uncultured Opitutia bacterium | reverse complement strand
GGCCGAGGCGTAATCGAGGCGTTGGACCTCGTCGTAGAGCGCGATGCTCGCGACCTTGGTCACCCCGGGGATCGCGCCGCCGATCATGAGCACGACGCCGAATTCCCCGAGCGTGTGGGCGAAACCCAGTGTGAGGCCCGCAGCGATCCCGCGCCATGCGAGCGGTGCGTGCAGGCGAAAAAATACCCGCCATGGCGAAGCGCCATAAGCCGTGCCCGCCTCGAGTAAGTCGCGCGGCACAGCGCGCAACGCGGCTTGAAACGGCTGCACCGCGAATGGCAGCGAATAAAACACCGAGGCGATCACGAGTCCGGTGAACGTGAACACCAGCGGTTGACCGGTGAGGTCGCGCCACCACGAGCCCGGCGGGTGTTGCGGCGAGAGCCCGACCAGCACGTAAAAACCGATGACCGTAGGCGGCAGCACGACGGGCAACGTGACGAGCGTTTCCAGAAACGGCGCGAGGCGCGTGCGCGTGGTGTTGAGCCAATGCGCCAGCGGCAAACCGATCACGCCCAGCACAAGCGTCGTGATCGCCGCGAGGCGCAACGTCAGCGCGAGCGATTGCCAGAGCGGCGCAGCGAGACCGAGGAACGTGGCGGTGGATTCGGGCAAGATGAGGCTACGCTCAACGCGGAACGCTTAACCCTCAATGCTGAATGGCAGGGCTACTTCGCCGGCAAGGCGTAGCCATAGCGCTCGAAAATCTTGCGGGCAGGATCGCTTTTGAGAAACGCGAGGTAGCGGGCCGCGGCGGGATTGGCGGCGCCGCGTTGGGTGATGACGACGCCCTGGTCGAGTGGGGCGTGGAGCGCGGCGGAGATTTCAATCCAGCGACCCTTGTCCCTGAGTTTCGGCGAGAGGACGAGAGAGCGCGCAACGAAACCAGCATCGGCGTGACCGGTTTCGACGAACTGGGCGGTCTGCGTGATGTTTTCACCGGTGACAATTTTGAGTCGAGCGGCCGAGGTGAGGCCGAGGTGATCGATGACTTGCAAGGCCGCGCGGCCGTAGGGCGCGGTGACGGGATTTGCGACGGCGAGTTTCTGTACCGCGGGATTATTTACGGTAGCGATGATGTCCGTGACCTCGACCCCGGGCTTGGTGGTCCAGAGCACGAGGCGACCGATGGCGAAAGTGGTGAGAGTGTTGGCGTCGGCGTGGCCGGCTTTGATGAGGGCCTGCGGGTAATCGAGATCGGCCGAGAGAAAAATATCGTAGGGCGCGCCGTTGGTGATTTGCGCGACCAAGTTGCCAGAAGCGCCGGTGGTGCAAGTCAGAGTGACGTCGGGCGCAGACTGCTTGAACGCGGCGTTGAGCGCATCGAGGGCGTAGACGAGGTTGGCGGCTGCGGCGATCGAGACGGAGGCGGGCGTCGCCGGGGATGTCGGTGTCGCGGCGGGCGCGGGCGTGGGCGCAAGACCGGCGAGGAACAGCGCGAGGGTGAGACAAAAACGGAGCATCGACGAAGACGTTGCACGGATGCTTCCGGGCTGGCCACGCGAAAGGGAGAGGGTTGTGGTGACGGGTATGGCTGCGCCTGATGTATTACCGCCGGTGACGGTGTTGAGTGGCTTCCTCGGAGCGGGGAAGACGACGCTCCTGCGGCACCTGCTCGGGCAGGCGGCTGGGCGGAAATGGGCGGCCGTGGTGAACGACGTGGCGGCGATCAACGTCGACGCGCAACGCGTGGCCGGTGCTGGCGCCGCGCGCGTCGTGGAGCTGGGGAATGGCTGCGTGTGTTGCACCGTGCGCGACTCGTTGGCGGAGACCATCGCGGAACTCGCCGCGCAAAAAACCTATGCACACATTTTAGTGGAAACGACCGGAGTGGCGGAGCCGCGGGGTGTGGCGGATCTGTTTACGCGGAAGAACTCGTTTTGGCGGAGCCTCGGTGATTTCGCGCGGTTGAGTGCGTTGGTGACGGTGATTGATGCGCGGAGTTTTTTGGCAGAACAGCACGCCAGCCGAATACGTTCGGTTGAAAATGAAACGCCGCGCGGGCCGAAGCCGATCTTTGAACTCATGGTGGAACAGGCGGAGTGCGCGGACGTGCTCGTGTTAAATAAGTGTGATCTGGCGGGTGCAGCGGAGCTGGCGGAAGTCGAGACGATCTTGCGGACCTTGAACCCGCGGGCAGAGTTGGTGCGCGCGGAGCACGGGCAGGTCGCGAGTGAATTTTTGTTGGAGCGCGTGCGCTTCGAGCCCGAGACGACGGTGGGTGCGGCACAGTGGTTGCGCGTGATGCGCGAGGAAACCGGCAAGACCGGTGAGCGAGCGGCGGGCATGAGCTTGGCTCAGGTGCGTCGAGCGGGCGCGCCCCAACTCCCGGCGCGGCATGAGGCGGTGTATGGGATCTCGAGTTTCGTTTATGAGGCGCGGCGGGCGTTTGCGCGGGACAAGTTGGTCGCGTTGCTGGAGGGCGGATTGCCGGCGGGCTTGTGGCGCGCGAAGGGTTTTTTTTGGTTGGCGGAGCAACCGGCGGATATCGGGTTTTTGTCGATCGCGGGTGGCGGCGTGCGGCGAGAATGGGTCGGCACGTGGGCGGCGGCGCTGCGTGAGAGTGGCATCGTGACGGATGCGGAAATCCCGGCCGCGGCGCGCGTGAAGTGGGCGGAGCCCTACGGAGATCGGCGGCAGGAATTGGTTTTTATCGGAACCGGGCTCGACGTCGTGGCGTGGCGTGCGAAGCTCGACGCATGTTGGGCGTGATTAACCGTAAATTTTTCTGGAAACTCTGGACGCGATTGCGCGTCGGATGCCCCGTGAGTTTAAATTTCAAACAATCGTGCATGCGGGTGGGGTGGATGGTGGCGGCTGTGCTCGCGAGTGGACTAGGCAGCGCCGGTCTGCGCGCGGCGGACATTGTCGTGGCGGCCCCGCAGGTGTTGATCTATGCCGATGGCGATCGGGTGCGTGGTAAATTGGTGGAGCGGAGCGGCGAGCTTTGGGTGTTTCAGTCGGAGAAATTTGGGCTGTTGAAAGTCCCCGTCGCAGCGGCGCGCGTGGAGTCGGCGGCTGATGGGGTCACGATGACTCCGAAATTAGCGCCGAAGGAGGCCGTAGCCACGGCGGCACCGAAGCCGACCTCGATACACGAAGATTCGGATGACGTGGAGCCGGCGGGTTGGGCGCGGTTCACGCCGCTGGCGCTGACGCATACGATGCGAGAATTTTTCGGGCCCTGGAAGGGACGTTTTTCCATTTCGTTGGAAGACGTCTCGGACTCGTCCAGTCGCAACACGACGTTGGTGGAGTTGCACATGAAGCGGACGTGGAAGCGGGACGAGGTAGACGGGACGTTGCGCTATGATTTTTCGCAGACGGCGAATGTGGCGACGAAAGATTTGATCAAGCTCACGGGTTCCTGGCGGCGGGATTACGCGTACAAGCTCTTCAGTATTTATCGGCCAACCAGTGAGTATAACCGGGCGTTTAAAGCGCCGGATGGTGTCGCGGTGAACTATCTTTTGTTGCAGCAGGAAATCGGCGCGGGCGTGAATGTGTTCACGACGCCGCAGCGGAAATTGCGCGCGGGGTTATCGGAGAATCTTTTCGACGTGTGGGTCGTGGCGCCGGACAGTCGCCATGCGGCGCAGACCTCGGAGTCGATCTTCGCGGAGTTGGAATGGTCGCTGCCGTGGAGGTTGCGCCTGACGGAGCGTGGCGTGTGGTACCCGCCGTTTCGGAGCGGATCGGAGGGTTGGGAAAATCGTTTGGAGTTGAATAAGAAACTCACGGAAACGCTCAGCGTGGCGATCCGGCATGAGACGCGTACCAATAACCCGGATGTGCGCATTCAGGATTACACCTTGTTGCGGTTGCTCGTGGGGCTGGATTTTTGAGTTAAGGCGCCCCGTCGAGGAGCCAGCCGGCCGAAAAAATCGAGTCGCAACGTGAGGCGCGGGCTCAACGCTGTGGTGAACTTATCTTTCATGCTACCACGACTTCTTTGGTTTCTCTGCGCCGCCGGCTTGGGTTTAAATGCGACCTTGTGTGCGCAATTGGCGACGGTGCCGACGCAGTTCGGGACTGCGCCCGCCACGACGCTTTCACCCGGTGAAACGACGACGGTGAATCTCCCTGCTTTGCTCGGCGTTCCAGGGATCTCGGGCCAAGTGATGCAATTTGAAACCGTGCGCGGGACGTTTAACGTGGAGTTATTGGCGAACGACGCGCCGAAGACCGTCGCGAATTTTCTCAACTATGTGAACCGCGGCGCCTACACGAATAGTATCTTCCACCGTTCGGTGCCGGGGTTTGTGATTCAAAGTGGCGGGTTCACCTCGTCGGGTAATCTCGTGACGGCGATCTCGGCGGATGGGCCGGTGCAAAATGAATTCAAGGTCTCCAACACCCGCGGCACGATCGCGATGGCCAAGACCGCTGCCGGGCCGAACACCGCGACCAATCAGTGGTTCATCAATCTCGCGAGTAACTCCGCCAATCTGGATAACCAAAATGGCGGCTTCACCGTCTTCGCGCGCGTCCTCGGTAACGGCATGACCGTGGCGGACTCGATCGCTGCGGTGACGGCCTACGATGTGAGTGCGCAACTCGGGGGTGATTTCACGGCGCTGCCCTTGATCGGCGGTAATCTTAACTCCTCGGCCCTCGTGGTGATTCGCACGATCACGGCAATCCCCGTTTATGCCCGCGTGGCAGGGGAAAAAGCGGTGGTAACTTATACCGCTACGAGCTCCAACGCAGGCGTGGCCACAGGCACCGTGAACGGAAGCACGCTGACGCTCACGGGCGTGTCGCCCGGTACGGCCAACATCACCGTGCGCGCCGCCGATGTGAATAACAGCGCAGCGCAAGTCGTGTTTGCCGTCACCGTTGCGGCGACTGCGCCCGTCATCACCGCGCAACCGCTCAACGCCGTAGTCACGAGCGGTCAGATGCTCGCGCTCAACGTCGCGGCAACCGGCACGGGCCTGACTTACCAATGGAAACGCGTCGTCAGCGGCGCGAGCGGCACGGTGCTGTCCGGCGCGACGGGATCGCAGTACATCGTGGGTAAAGTCTCTGCAGCTGAGGCGGGGATTTATTATTGCACGGTCACTAATTCCGCCGGCGCGGTGGACAGCGCGGGCGCGATCGTTGCGGTGCGCTCAAGCGGCGAGTCGCGGTTGACGAATCTGGCCGTGCGCGCGGCCTTGGACGCGGGCCAGGTGTTAATCGTGGGTTTTTCTACGACGGGAAAAACCGATCTGCTGGTGCGTGGTGTAGGGCCGAAGCTGGCGGATTTCGGCGTGGCCGATTTTTACGCGGATCCGCGGCTCGAGCTTTACGACGGCGCGGGCGTTAAGGGCCTGACGAACGATTCTTGGGACAGCACGTTGGCGACGACCTTCCAGAGCGTGGGCGCGTTTGCGCTCAACGCCGGGAGCAAAGATGCGGCGCTGGTGACCTCGGTGAACGGCGCTTCGACGGCGCAACTGAAGGGCGCGGACAGTGGCGTGACGTTGCTCGAAGTCTACGCGTTGGGCGGGATGTCGGCGCCGTCGCGGCTCAATAATGTTTCCACGCTCAACCGCGTCGGCACGGGCGGAAATATTTTGATCGCCGGTTTCACGGTAGGCGGGGACGTGGCGAAGACGTTGCTCGTTCGGGGCGTGGGACCGAAGTTGACGGCGTTTGGCGTGGGCGGGGTGTTGGCGGATCCGAAGCTGGAAATTTATCGCGACGCGACGTTGTTGGCGGCGAACGACGATTGGAACGCGAGCGTGGCGGCGGCGACGCCTGGGTTGGGTTTCGCGCTCGATGCGGAGAGCAAGGATGCGGTGTTGTTGATCACGTTGCCGCCCGGCGGTTACACGGCGCAGCTCTCGGGCGTCGGGGCGACGACGGGCGTCGGCTTGATCGAAGTCTACGAAGTGCCCTGAGGCTCGCGGGGCTCAGAAGCCGCGGGCCTGCATGGCGCGGCCGAGCTCTTGCATGAAGGCTTGGGCATCGGCGGGCGAGGGGCGGTAGCCGGGTTGGCTGATCTCGGTGAAACCAGGGCGGTACTGTTGATCGATGATCCATTTGCCGGTCACGCCGTCGCTGAACGTAACGGTGCCCCCGGCGATCGCGCCCGGGATGAGCGTGACGGCGTCGATGACGACGGTGACGGAACTCGGGCCGGCGGGCGCGGCGGGGGTGGCGTCATCGCCGAGCGGGGCCTCGGGCGCTTCGGCGTCAGAGGTGGCGGAGTCGGCGTCGTCGGCGGGGAGATTTTGCGCGGCGGCTGGGGCGGGCGCGGGAGGGGCTTTGGTGACGTCGCTGGCGTCGGCCTTGGGGGCGGGGTCTTTGAGGGTGAGGTTGAGGTCGTCGACGAGGAAGCGGACGTCCATGTACGTCATGGAGACTTTAAATTCGTCGCGGAGTTTTTTCTGTACGGCGGAGAGATTGGCGCCGTCGGCGATCCAGGTGGCGACGGTGGTTTTTTGCGCGGGGGTGAGGGACATGGTGGAAGGGTGAACGGGAAGGTGTGAACGGCGAAGTTTAAACGGCGAACCCTTGGGTTTGCCGAGATACCTTTAACCCTGCCGCTCTGACTTTCAACTGCGCGTTAACGCGACAGTTGAGTTTTGAGGAATTCCACGCTGCTGCGCGTGGTGGCGTCTTGCTCCATCATGTTGTCCACGGCTTTGCAGGCGTGGATGACGGTGCCGTGGTCGCGGCCACCGAAGGCGTCGCCGATTTCCTGAAGAGAGTGCTTGGTGAGCGTGCGGGTGATGTACATCGCGATCTGGCGGGGGATGGCGATGTTGTTGGGCCGGCGCTTGCTCGTCATGTCGCTGTGGCGGATCTGGTAGTGATCGGCGACGCGTTTCTGGATGGTCTCGATGGTGAGGATCGTCTGCGCCTGCTCCATGAGCACGTCGTGCAGGAGGCGTTCCGCGGTGGCAAGGTCGATGGGCTTGTGCGTGAGCGCGGTGTAGCTGGCCACCTTGATCAGCGCGCCTTCGAGGCGGCGGATGTTCTTGGTGATGTTCTGCGCGATGAAATTGATGATCGGCGCGGGGAGGTCGCACTTGAGGGCGGCGGCCTTGGTGCGGAGGATGGCGATGCGGGTCTCGACGTCGGGCGACTGGATGTCGGCGGGGAGGCCCCATTCGAAGCGGGACACGAGGCGGGCTTCGAGTTTTTGGATCTCGGAGGCGCGGCGGTCGCTGGAGAGGACGATCTGTTTACCGGACTCGAAGAGGTCGTTGAAGGTGTGAAAAAATTCTTCCTGGATGCGCTCTTTGTTGGCCAGGAATTGGACGTCGTCGAGGAGGAGGACGTCGGCGTGCCGGTAGCGTTGGCGGAATTTGGTGAGGCTGTTCTCCTGAAGGGCTTGGATGAATTCGTTGGTGAATTTTTCCGTGGAGAGGTAGGCGACGCGGGCTTCGGGATTGCGGCGGAGGATGGCGTGCCCGATGGCGTGCATCAGGTGGGTTTTGCCGAGGCCGGTGTCGCCGTAGAGGAAGAGGGGGTTGTAGGCTTGAGCGGGGGCTTGGGCGACCGCGAGGGCGGCGGCGTGGGCCATCTGGTTATTGGCGCCGACGACGAAGTTTTCGAAGGTGTTGCGGGGGTTGAGCGAGCCGGAGGCGGGGCCGCGGTCGTCGTAGCGGGTGGACTTGCGGGAGGAGCCGGCGGTGGCGCGGCTGCGGGCGACGGCGCTATCGGCGGCGCGTTGCTGGTCCGCGGGGGCGGAAGGGGCTCCGGTGGTCGTGAGTTTGACGGTGACGAGGCGACCGGCGACGAGGCGCAGGCGCTGGGTGATCAGGTCCAGGTAGTTGTCGTGGATCCAGATGGAGGCAAATTCGTTGGGGACGCCGAGGGTGATGACGTCGTCGGTGGTTTCCAGGCTCACGACCGGTTCAAACCACATATGGAAAACATCTTCCGGGAAGAGCGACTTGAAGTCGGCTTTCACGGTGTCCCATAGGTTGGGGGTTTGAACAGGATTGGGCATGAGCGGGCTTAGAGAGTGATTTTATTCACAGGTGGCCGCCGTGGGGCACTTTCAGCACATTCGCTCTAGGCTGCATCCGAGTTCGGTGTATCGGGAAAGGGGGTGGACGGGCCAGCAAGCAGGATAGCGAAACGATTAAGTGCGCTAAGCGGTTGCTGGACAGGTGATAGCCTGGGCTATCGGGTCGATTCAAACGGGATGAAGCAGAAAGGAAGTGTGAAAGAGCTTTCGGACGGGCCTAAAGACCTGAGGAAGAGGTGGACTAACGGCGATGAAAAAAAGTATGACAAGACGAACTTTCGGGAAGTTTTCGCCAAGTTATTCACAGGTGGGTTGGGCATAACTTTTTGATTTTTTACGTTGCCACCGCGTCGAAAAATTCGGCCTCCGATGGCCGCGCAGAAAATCGGTATGGGATTTCGTGTTACACGAGTCCTTTTCCCGAGGAGAAATCGCGTGGATCAAAGTGACGAACAGGTCACGAAAGGGTGACGGAAGCGCGTTTTTGGATACACGACGAACGGGCCGTGCTCGTGGTTTTGGCCGTGGGGGACGGGCTTTAGGCTACGGCTGGAGCGGGCTCGACCCACTTGCCGTGTTCTTTAATCAGGGCGATGAGGCGGGCGTCGGCGTCGGCTTGGGGAAGGTTGTATTGGACGCAGGTTTTGCCGACGTAGAGGATGATCTTGCCGGGGGCGCCG
>CAJAFD010000206.1 GCA_903938935.1 uncultured Opitutia bacterium | reverse complement strand
GGCCTGCGCCACTTTCGCCCTCACGACCAAGGCGGCGCGATCAACCGGAGCCGGGGCGATGGTGATCGTTTGGGCAGAAAGGCCCGAGGTCAGACAGAGGGCAGCGAAAAGACGAAGCATGGGCCGAATACAGTGCAAATGCACAAAAGTTCAAAGGTTGTTTCGGGTTAACCAACGGGTTGAGGCCGTCATTCTCGGGGAAGCCCAGTTCGCGATCTGCGCCAGCAACCCGGTGATAAGCAGTTCGAGCAACCAACGCAAAAAGTGAACCGCGTCGACGCCGAGCCCCCTAAACGCGCCGGCGCCGAGCCTTACGCTTTCACCCGCTCACGCTTGCCGCTCTTGGCCGCGGCGTAAATCGCTTCGATGACCGTCATATCCGTCCGGCCGAGCTCGCCGGGCGTCGGCAACGATGTGCCCTCGATGAGACTTTGGGCGATCGCGTCCATGTGCTTCGCCTGTTGGCTCAGCGGCGGATAATGCAACGGGCCCTTGCTCGTCGCGCCTTTGATCCCGCGGTAGCTAAACGCCGGGTTCAGCTCAAACCAACCGCGCTCCGCCTCAGCCCGGAAGGTATTTCCACCGCGCTCGTAGCTGGACATGACATCGCACGTCGCACCGTTGGCGAACTCGAGTTTGAAGTTCAAAGTCTCCTCCACTTCGTTGAAAAATTCCGGCCGCAACTTTGGTTCCTCCTGCGCGGTCACACTCACCGGTACGGCGCCGGTCGCCATCCCCGCCGCATGGTTGGCGTAGATCCCCACATCCATCAAAGCCCCGCCGCCGGCCAACGCCGCGTTCACCCGCCAGGGTTTCACGCCGTTGCGCAGACCGATTTTGAAACCGCGCAGACTGGACATTTTCAAAAACGGCCCGAACTCGTTTTCCCGCGCGAGCCGCATCAGCTCCATGTGGTAAGGGTCGTAGTGCAGCCGGTAACCGATCGCCAATGCCCGCTTCGCCGCCCGGCTCGCGGCCAGCATCGCGTCACACTCGACCACCGTGTTCGCCATCGGTTTCTCACAAATCACATGCTTACCCGCCTTCGCCGCACGGATCGAATGCTCCGCGTGCAACCCCGGCGGCGTCACGACATAGACGATGTCGATCGCGGGATTATCCGCGAGCCGATCCATGGTCGCGTAATCGTAGATATTTTTCTCAGAAAAACCATAATCCGCCGCCCATTTCTCGCCCTTGGCCCGCGTGCCGGTGACCACGCCGGCCAGACGCACAAACTCGGTCTCTTTCAACGCCGGCCCGAGCTCTCTTTCCGAGTAGTTGCCGAGCCCCACGAGCGCGAGCCCGAGCTTCTTCGGCTTCGTGGTCGCGCCGCGCAGGCTCAGGCTTGGAAAAGAAATCGCCGCCGCGCCGAGCGCGAAACGACCGATAAACGTACGACGAGAAAGCGGGGTGAAGTGGGAGCGTTTCATAGGGTGGGACCAACCAAATCAACGTTCCCGCCAAAGCAAGCCATCGCCCCATCGCCCCGCCCCCTCAGATCATCACCTCTCGTGGCTCAGGTCGCAGTTCGTGCGGTCAGTTCGACGCCGTTAGTTTCGTGTAAAACCGAGTTTTAACGCTACGAGACGGCTGGTTTTACCAAGGAAATTGGCATGACTTTCTCGTCTGTCACCGTTGGTGGCGGAATTTTAATGACGTGGTTAGAGTCGTTTTACGTCACGAACCTTGTCACTCGCTACAGGCGTTTGCGCACCCGAAAAAATGGCGTCCCCACGGGGATTCGAAACCGAGAGACGCTTCAGAGCTAAGTCGCTAAAAGATGCGGACTTAGTTAATGATTAATGAT
>CAJAFD010000205.1 GCA_903938935.1 uncultured Opitutia bacterium | reverse complement strand
TTCGGCTCCGCGCCAGCGCGCGCGAACGCGTAGAGCGTGAGCAAATAAAATAAGCCGCACAGCGCTTCGGTGCGCTGCGCGATGCAGATGACGGTTTCCGTTTGCAGCGGGTGCAACGCCCACAGGTGCGCGACCAACGCGGCCAACCCGGGCGGAAACGTCGCGGCCGAAGGATCGAGCGCCACGAGCGTGCGGCGCAAGAGGCCGAGGAGCGCGAGTGCGGTGAGCGCGTGGATCGCTATGTTGAACGCGTGATAACTCCAAACGGCTTCACCACTGAAGGCATAGTTGAGCGCGAAGGAAACATTCACCACCGGTCGGCCCGTCGTGGTGCTGCCATCGGCGGGTGGATTTATGATAGCCCAGGCATCGAGACGGCGAATCGTAGGATTGCGCTGCACGGCGTCGGCGTCGTCGAAGATAAACGGCACCTGGAGGCTGCGCGCGTAGACGAGTGCGATCGCAAGCACGAGGACGAGCGGGGCAAAGCGCGTGAACCAGGCGACCAGAAAAGAATTGCGGGGTGAGACCGGAGCCATGGGGCAAAGAGGGTTGTGACGGATTCAGGCGCGGCCCGACAGGTCAAAAAAAAGCTCCCTCAATTACGAGGGAGCTGACGAGCGACGCGGATCAGGCCGCGATTAGAAGTTGAACGTCGACGTGAGGATAAATTGGCGCGAGTCGATGATGCGGAAGGCCCACGGCGTACCATCGAAATTAACTTGGGTCGGCATGAGGCGGCCGTTCTCGGTGGCGTTGTTCACGTTGAGCTGCAGTTTCCAGCCGATCTTGTTGTTGAAAACTTTCCGGGAGTAGGAAATCCAGAGATCGGTGAAGTAATTGCCCGAGTCGTAAACGGGGCGATTCACATCGTTGAGATTGATGACCGTGGGCGAGTTGATGGGATCGCCAACTTTGCCGTAGAAACCGATCGCGGCGCGGGATTCCCAGCGCTCGCTGCCGCCGACGGCGAAGCCTTTGAGCTTTCCACCCGTGAAGTTGTAGTTGGTGAGGAATGAGGCGCGATACTGACGCTCGAGGGGCGAACGCGCGCCTTCGAGGGCTTTGGCGAGAGCAACCTGCGAAGCGACGACGTTGTTGAAGTAGGCTTGGGCGCTGGTGTTGCCGTCCGTGTTTTCAATCTGCGCCACGCTGGAGTAGCCGTAGCCGGTCCAGAAATTTTTCAGCGACCAACGACGACTGGTCGTGGGGTCAGTGAAATCAGGAATGTCCGAGGCGGCATTGGTCGTCCACTTGGGGAGACGCTCGGCGAGCCAGGCGTCGTATTGCGGGGCGATGTTGGTGTAGGTGCTCTGTTGTTTGCTGCCGGTGACTTTCATGGTCCAATTCGGGAGCGGATTATAAGTGAGCTGGAGTTCGAGGCCCTTGGCTTTACTTTCCTGCGTAGCGCCGGAGCTAAGGCCGCTGTAGTAGTTGAGCGGCAGTTTGATCAGGTCGTAGATTTTTTGTTGGTTAGTCGGGTCGTTGACGGGATTGACGGTGTCGGAGTTCCAGTTCGAGACCGCGATGATGTCGTTGAGCGAGCGGCCGGCGGCGACGCCGTTGCGGATACGCTGAACGGCACTGGCCCAGGCGAGACCGGTGGTCGTATCCGAATAAGCCAGACGGGTGAGCAGCGTGCCAGCGGCGCCGGTGCGCTCGTTCTGGCTTTGATTTTCGTACCAGTTTAGGCGGACAACGAGTTTGTTGCGGAAGAGGTTAAAGCCGATGCCGACGTCATTACCGGAGCCGGTGGGCTTGGGTAGCGGTTTAAAAAAGTAGTCCGTCTGGTAAGTGGCAGGCGGATTGAAGTTGTCGGATTTGTTGTAGTAAAACGTCAGGCTTTGGAGGAACTCGGAAGCGAGCGTGTCTTCGCCGACCATGCGGCGGATGAAGCCTTGGTTTTTGAGCGGGCGGAAAGCGGCGCCGACGGTTTTGGTGTCGCCTTGGAGTTCGTCCCAGCGACCCCAGCGGCTCATGACGAGGTCGTGATTAATGATGCCAGAGACGCCATTTTTGAAGAGTTGAGCGTTGGTGAGAGCGGCTTCGGTGACCTTGCCTTTTACGTCGGTCAGGGCGCCGGGCGAGGTGATGCGAGCGCGATAATCGTCGTGGCGGAAACCGAAGGTGGCGATGAGGCGGTCTTCCCAGAGGTAGCTTTGGGCGGCGAGCGTCCAGCTGTTGACCTCGCGGCGGGTGCGAAAACTGCCGGCGCTGGAGAAGGTGGATTGTTCGACGACGGTGGCGTTTTGGAATTGGCCGGTGTTGTAGTTATAAACTTGGATCTGTGAGGTGGCGGGAGCGTTCCAGCCTTGGTTGCCGTAGAAACCGGCCGAGTGCGTGGAGACGCCTTGGGCGCCGCCGGGGCTGGCCATGTAGTATTTACGCATGAGCGAAGTAGCCAAAGCGTAGTCGCGACCGGGAATGGTGAGGTTGGGCACATAGCGCAGGGTGCCATCGGCGTCGCCGCCCACAAAGCCGTTGCGCCAACGCTCGACGGCGCGGTCGACGTTTTGCTGCGACCAGAGGCCGAGGAGGCGGTGGCGGCCGAGCCACTTGAGCAGGCCGTTGCGCTTGGTCATGTCCAAGTCATAGGCGAGCATGGCGCGGTAATTGTCGTCGGTCTGAGGAGTATAGAACGTGTCGATACCGCCGCCCACGCCTTCAGAAACAAACGGGAGTCCGAGATAACGATTCGGGGTGCCGTCGACGAGTTTTTGGTTCGTGTCGACCTGGATGGTGGCACCGGTGAGCTGATTCATCGTGTAGTTTTCCACGCTCTCGACGTCTTGACGGAGCCAGCCGGCGCTGAAGAACAAGTCAGGGAGAATTTGTTGCTCGAGCTCCAAATTATAGTTGGAGGCGCGGACTTTGGCGAAGTTGGTCTGGAGGTGATTGTATTTGGTCCAGTCGTAGATCGACTTATTAGTGACGCCAGGAATCTGGTAGCTGCCGTAGGTGTAGGTTTTGCCGTTAATAAGGGCGGTCGGGATCGGTAAATTGACCGAAGAGGACCACTGACGATCGAGCATCAGGTAACGAGAATCACCGCTGACCCAGCCGAGGGAAGCGGGCGTGGGGGTCGCGGTCGCGGGATTGGTCTGCGCGGGTGCGTAGAGGACGGGGTTGCGTTGAAAATAGGCGATGGATTGGCCGCCGTCGATCAGGCGCAGGGGGCGAGAGGTATCGTCGAACTGGATACCGGGGACAAATTGCGGCGAGGTGATGGTGCTCGGAGCACCAGCACCGAGGATGGTATTCACGGCGGCGCTGTAGCCGGGGGAGTTAATATTGGAGACGTACGGGCCGACGACGCGGTTCGTGTTGAGCACGGTGATCATGCGGGTGGTCGGATCGTAAACGGGGCGGCCGGCAGTGAACCACGGGGTGACAAAATCACGCGGCGTGAGTGAGTTGGGGCGGTTGGCGTTGTTCTGGTAGTTTTCCGCAAAGCCGCGGATGATCGTTTTGCTGAAAGGCTTGTAGGTCAGCGCGCCGTATTGGCGACGGGTCAGATCACGCGAGGGTTTACGCTGAAACTGTTGATCGTTGTAGAGAAACGCGCCGTAGACGGCGAGTTTGTCCTTAAGCAACGAGCGATTCATCGTGAGCGAGGTACGGAAGGAGCCGTATTGATCGGTGCGCATCACGACCTGGTTGGAATTACGATTCAGAACCGCCTGGGCAGAGGTTTGGTTCACGATACCCGCGGGCGTACCGAGACCGAAAAGCAGGGAGTTCGGTCCGCGAGTGATTTCAACCGACTGGGTATTGTACGATTCGTAGGGGATGCGGTTGTTAGTCGGGAAAGTGTTAATCGCGGCATCGGGAGACGCCTAACCGCGGACGCGATTGGCTTGGGCGTTGGTGGAGGAGTCGCCGTTATTGCCGAAGCTGTAACCCGCGATGGAATCCTT
>CAJAFD010000204.1 GCA_903938935.1 uncultured Opitutia bacterium | reverse complement strand
CGTGTGCACCAGCCGCTTACCCACCCGCGCCGCGCAGATCGCCGGCATCGACGAACGCCCGGAACTCATCGGTGCGGCGGCGGCCGATCGACTCGCGAGCATGGTCGAGCGCCGTAAACCCACGCTCACTCAAGCCCCGCAATCCACCCTACTCACGGGTCATTATGTAGATTAAATCTCCCAAGTTCTGACTTGGACTAAGCTACACCACTGAGTTGAGCTACACTTGACCCCTCACCCCTTGAATCGCCGCATCTTCCTCGCCTCCGCTTCGGCCGCCGCCCTCGTCACCGCGCTCCGCGCCGCCACTCCCGCCGGTCGCGCCCCGCGTATTCTCCTCCGCTCTTCTTGGCAAGTTGTGAACATCGGCGACATCGCCCACACCCCCGGCGTCCTAGCCCTCATCGAAAAATATCTCCCGACCGCCGAGGTCCACCTCTGGGCCTCCGCCGATCTCACCGAGGAGGTCATGGCCATGGAGCATCGTCGCTTCCCGCAGTTGCAGATCGTCAAGGGTACCATCGGCGCCAAGGGCCAGGCCTCCAACCCCGCCCTCGCCGACGCGCTCGCGTGGACTGATTTTCTCCTGCACGGTTCCGGTCCGTCGCTCGTCGCCGCCAAAGACGTCGCCGCCTTCGCCAAACACGTCGGCAAGCCCTATGGCGTTTACGGCATCACGCACGGCTCATTCCTTTCCGCCGGTGACGATCGCGCTGTCATGGACGGCGCGCGCTTCATCTTCTTCCGCGACGAGCTGTCGTTGCAGCTCGCCCGCACCCAAAACATAAAAAGCCCACTCCTCGATTTCGCCCCCGACGGCGCCTTCGCCTGCGATCTCGCCAATGACTCCGCCGCCGATGCGTTTCTCGCCGCGCACGACCTTGCGCCCGGCCAATTTCTTTGCTGCATCCCGCGACTGCGCTACACGCCGTATTGGCTGATCCGCAACACACCGAAAGACGAAAAACGTCACGCCCATAACGAGGCCAAGAAAGCCGCCGACCACGCCCCGCTCCTCGCCGCCATCAACGCCGTCGTCCGCGAGACGAAATTAAAAATCCTCCTTTGTCCCGAGGACAAAACCCAAATGGCCGTCGGCAAGGAAATGCTCTACGACCAACTCCCCTCCGACGTGAAACCGCGCGTCGTCTGGCGAGAGACGTTTTGGCTCACCGACGAAGCGCTCAGCACGTATCGCCGCAGCGCCGGCCTTTTTGGCCACGAAATGCACAGCCCCATCATGTGCATCGGCCAAGGCATCCCCGCCATCGTCTGCCGCTGGGCCGAACAAACCACCAAAGGCGATATGTGGCGTACCATCGGGCTTGGCGATTGGCTTTTCGATCTCGATCAACCCGAGCAAGCCCAACGCGTCCCCGCCGCCGTCCTCGCCCTCGCTAAAGACCCCGCCGCCGCCCACGCCAAAGCCGAAAAAGCCCGCGCCGTCGTCGAGCGCTACCAGCGCGAAACGATGGCCGTCCTCGCCCGCGAATTAACCTGAGTTTCCGATGCGACACACCCGATTTCCCGCGCTAATCTTCTGCGCGTTCATCGCTGCAACACTCGCGGCCTCGCCCGCCGCCGATCGCGTCGCCACCGTCACCGGGACGCCCGGCTGCGTGGCCTTTTGGGATTTTGTGCAACGCGAGCCCGACGGCGCGCGCCGCTTCACCGCGCACGTCCCGACTGGCGCGACCAACACCTTCGCCCTCGATGCGGGCAATTACATCCACGACTACTGGGGTGAGGGCCGCACCGCCTCTTACGCCGATTTCCCCTTGCTCGGCCGCGGTCCCTTCGGCGAAGCGATTCGCATTCGTAAGGAAACCGACCCCACATTTCGCCCGTTCCTCTTCGTCCCGCGCGCCCGCCTGCACGACTCGCCCATCGACCTCAAAGGCGCCAACCAATCCGTCACTGTCGTCGTCTGGGCCATCCGCGAGAGCGGCAATCACGCCCTCGCGGGCATCTGGCATGAGGGCACCGATCTGAAACAAACTGAGACCGCCACGATTAAAAAAATCGAACGCGGCCAGCGCCAATACGCCCTCTTCGCCGGCCTCAACAAAACCGGCGCCGCTTGCGGCCACATCTCCGAAAACGGCGCGAGCTCTTTCCTCAATCGCTACGCTCTCCACAAAGCCAACTCCGCCACCATCGCGCCCGCCGTCCCCGCCGATTCGCCCGCCGCCGTCCTCGACGCCGCGTGGCAATGTTTCGCGATGACCTACAACCACGCCACGCATGAACTCACCGGCTGGCTCAACGGCGACGCCGGCGACCGTTGGCTCGAAAATCCGAAAACCGACCTGCTCATCAAATCCGCCTACAACGCGTGGCTCCAAGGCCGCCTCCATCGCGAGCCCGGCCTCCAACCCGGCGAAGACCCCACGTTTCCGCCCGACCAATTTTATAACCCGCCCGAGGATCAGCTTGTATCTACGAAAACCCTCAGTTCTTCGACCGACGAACGCGTCGAGCTCCGCGAGTTTCGCTACACGCGCATTCAGGTCACGCTGCGCCGCGACGCCGACGGTAATTTTACCGAAACCGCCCGCGAACTCGCCGCGCTCCGGCTAAACCCGTGGTGGTTTTCCCAAGACCGCCTCTACACCCCCGCAAACGACAACACCGGCGGCCCGTTCACGATCGGCCGCGTGATCCACAGCTCGCGCGGCGTCGGCTTCACTGGCTGGATCGGCGGCGTCGCCGTCTTCAACCGCGCGCTGCGCGCCGACGAAATCAACGCACTCGCCACGGTGGCGAAACAGGCACCGGTTTTCACGCCTTCGCTTCGATGAGCAGACTTACCCGAATCGCTTTATTGAGCCTCGTGCTCGCGACTGGCACATCGCTCTGGGCCGAGCCCCTCAGCATCTCCGTCATCTACCCGCATCTCACCGTCTTCAACTCCGACCCAAAGCGCGAACGACCTCTTAGCCCCACCCCATGAATTCCCGTCTCCTGCCCCCTCGATTCCGTCGTGTCGTTCTCAGCGGCTACATTTTTTTCTGCGCTTGTGGTGGACACGCGCAGTCCCCCGCGCCGATCACCCCGCCCTCCCGCAGCGCCCCCGAGGGCCCGTTTGTACCCGCGCCCGCGCTTCCCGGCGGCATCGTGCTCGCGCTGTATCCGCCCGACTCGCCGCTTCTAAAACGCGAACGGCTCCACGAGGCCGAAACCTACAACAGCACCACCGGCGGCGTCACTCCCGGCGGCAAAGTCCAAAGCACGCTCAACATCCACAACCCGAGCATCGAGGTGCATCTCGCGCCCGGGCGCACCAACACCGGCGCAGCCATCATCGTCATTCCCGGCGGCGGCCACAAAATCCTCTGGATCGGACCCGAGGGCCACGACTTCGTCCCGTACTTCGCGCGCCACGACATCACTACGATCATTCTCCGCCACCGTCTGCGCGTCGACGGTTACGACGCCAAAATTGATGCCGTCAACGACGCCTTCCAAGCTGTCCGTGTCGTCCGCGACCACGCCGCACAATGGAAACTCGATCCAGCCAAGATCGGCCTAGTCGGCTTCTCCGCGGGCGCCGAACTCTCCGCGCCCGCCGCGCTTTTTTTCGACGCTTTCACGGCGGCCAATCAAGCGGCGACCGATCCGTTGGCCCAAGTCTCCGCGCGCCCTGATTTTGTCGGTTTGATTTATCCTGGACCGACGCCGTTTGCGAAAGGCGCCACGCCGGCAATCCCCGCCAAAGTCCCGCCGTCCTTTATCGCATCCGCGGGTTCCGGTGACCGGGTTCACGCGATTTGGGCCGAGGAATATTTCTCCGCCATGCTCCGACGCGGCGTGCCAAATTTGGAAATGCACATCTACGGCCGCGGCGGCCACGGTGGCGGACTCAAAGCCCGCGACGGCATTCCTTTCGGGACT
>CAJAFD010000203.1 GCA_903938935.1 uncultured Opitutia bacterium | reverse complement strand
GATTGCCCAATCCCCTCAAGTGTAATGATTTGAGAGAGTGTTTGTTGGGTGATTACCACAGAATTTGGGTAATCGACACTGACTTTGGGCAATCTACACAGATTTCTTGGGTAATCTACACAACCTACCGAGGTGCATTACCTATTCTTGCCAAGAAAAACAGGTCTTTGGGTGATTCGTTACCTATTCTTGCCGAAATGGCGGGGCTTGCGGCTTTTGTTTGACAGCGCCATTTTCGGTTCAGATTTCTGATTCTTGCCGTATGCCTGTGATTAATTTGGGAAGTTTCAGAGGAGGTGCTGTTTGGTGACAATGTAAAGTGGTAGTAAACTCCCTCTGAGGTATGGGAAGGACGTGACAAAGTAAGAGGATGGCTAACAGGGGTGCCCATGAATTTTTTGTGACAATGAGAACTGATAGTGGTTTTGACCCAACCCAATCCGCGAATCCACCGCACGCTGTTGTGCGCGACGGTCTTGTTCACCCCGCATCTCGCTGCGCGCTAAGGCGCAGCATAACGTCGATTTACCCGTGAAATGCCCGAAGAGGAAACCATGGGTTGTCCGAAATCACTATTTGGTAACGATGAGATGTCCGGGATTTTGGCGCTACCGCAGTGCTAGCCGACTCGCGCCACTTTCATTCGGCTCCGCGGAACATCGTTATGTTCATGCGCCGGCAACGTTCCAAAATCCCTCCTTTTTGCAACAGCACAGAGGGGCGGGGGACTCGGTCGTCCGCACTACCCGGCGCATGCCAGGCGCCTACTCCCGCAGCAGAAACTGCAGCGGCACCTCGACCCGCTCGCGCCAGGATTTTTCCGAGTGCTCGGCACCCTCGAATTTGCGGGTGATCCAGTCGCGGCCGGTGGTGTAGCCTGCAGCCTTCATCACGGCGTCCATTCGCACCTGGTAGGGTTCATATTGGGCGTCGAGTGTCGTGGTGCCGTGGTCGAAGTAGAATTTGTGCGCCCCCGGCTTCGGTAGGTGCTGCGCCAAGTAGTCGATCACGCGGCCATCGCCAGCGGGCCAGTGAGTCGACACACAGCCGGCGCCACCGAAAACAAGCGGATACTCGGCCAAGGCATAGGCGGAGATCAGTCCGCCCATGCTAGATCCCATAATGAACGTATGAGCCGCTCCAGATTCCGTCCGATAGCTGCGGTCGACGAAGGGCTTCACTTCCTCGACCAGAAATTTCAAATAGGCATCGGACCTGAGGTTGGCGGCGGAAACTTTTGCTTTCCCGGCGTAGTGGGTCACGTCGGCGCCGCTCACGGCTTTTTGCGGCAAATATTCCTCAAACCTCCCTTTGCCGGTATTCCAAACACCGACGATGATCGCACCCCGGATCTTTCCCGCTGAAATCAGCCGCTCTACCGCGTGGCCAACCTCCCACGACGAACCGCCAAACGACGTGCCGGCCTCAAAAACATTCTGCCCGTCGTGCATATAGATTACCGGATAACGGGCCGCCTGATCAGCATCGTAGCCGGGTGGCAGCCACACATCGATTTCGCGCGCCGCGACGAATTTCGAGGGGAAGGCCGGATGCTTTTCAATGCGCCCGGCACCCACATTTGTGACAGTCGGGGCGAGCACCGTGGTGGTGGCACTGATCGCCGTGCCAGCACGGTTGCGCACCAGCACCGCGTAGCGACCCGGTGCGGTGACCGTGAGTGTGGGGTCATTGGCACCCTTGAGTTCCGCGTCATCGCGCAACCATTGATATTCGAGCGGGCCAGTGCCCTCGGCGACGACGGCGAGCGCGAGAAGTTCGCCAGTCACGAGCTGCGCGGTGCGCGGTGGAGGGGACGTGAGTACGGGCACCGTGGCACCCCGAATCCCGAAGGCGATCGTCGTGGGCGCGACGTCCACGCGCTCGACCTGCGCCAAGGCGACATGGCCGCGCAGATCATTCACCGTGGCGAAAAAGGTGAGCGTTTCGCCCGCCGCTAGGTCGGCAGGAGGACGCCAGAAAACCCGGTATGGCGGAGTGTCGTCGGTGCCGAGCAGTTCGAATTGCCCGGGCCGCGAGGCGCGCTGGAGCGCGAAAGTTACCTCGGCGAAACCATCGCTCCCGGTGACTTCCGCGCGAATTTCCTGTCGGCTGGGAAATAGTTGGCCGTCTGTCTCCCGGGTGGTGAAGAACAGGGACGCCCTAGGCGCCGGATTGACGAACGCGATCTGCGGAGCCGCGGCCGGCACCGGCAGCGGACGCTTGGCGCGCCACACGGCAAACTGCAACGGCGCGAGAGTGATGTGCACCGCACCCTGCGCATCCACCGTCAGCACTTCGTCACCGGGCGCCTCCGGTGTGCGCGAGTCGAAAATCCGCGCAAGCCCCGCGCCACTGGGCTGACTGGTGGGAACCTTAACGGTCAGGGGCGTGACGCGCGCGGTGTTGAGTGCGACCAAGTATTCCACGCGTTCGCCGCGCTCAATTCGTGAGCAAGCGAACACGCCCACATCCGTGGTGTTTCGCGTCAACATCGCGCCGGTGCGCAACGCGGGATGGGCGGCACGCAGCGCGCCTAGCGCGCCAAAAAAGCGATAGAATGGATGCGCCGGATCGAACTTGTCGTCCGCCCCCGTGCGCGTCGTAGCGAGCAGAGGGGCATTCCTAAATTCTGGCGCCTGCGCGGGAAACATATCCTCCCGCGCCTGCATATCGTCGCCACCCCGACCGATCAGGCCCTGTTCGTCGCCGTAGTAAATCACCGGCTGACCACGGACGAGGTAGAGCAGTCCGTAGCCAAGCCGGACCAAGCCGGCGAGCCGCTCCGCCGAAGCGCCGGGGTTGTCGAGCTTGAGAAAGTAGGCGAACCGGCCTGCGTCGTGGTTACCAAGAAAGGTCGGCGTAGCGTGCACGTTGCTGTCGTGATCCGTGTAGTAGTCGTCGCGGGCGAAAAAATCCGTCAGCGCCGCCGCCGTGCCGCCCCGCGAAACGAATTTCCGGACGGCTGCGAACACTCCGAAATCCAACGTTGTGTCGATCGGGAGCCCCGTGGAGAACTCGCTGAGAAACTCTGAATCGCCCGCTTCGGAATAGACTTCGCCGAATTGGATGAAATCCGGCCGGCCCAACTGGCGCGCCTCCGCACGGATCGCGGGGCCGAACGCCTGCCAAAACTCGGCGTTCACGTGCTTCATCGTGTCGATGCGATAGCCGTCCACGCCGGTGTCTCGGAGCCAGGTGGAGAAAATGTCGATCATCCCCCGCACAACGCGCGGATGTTCGGTAAAAAGGTCGTCGAGGCCCGCGAAGTCGCCGTGCACGGAATTCTCGCCCTGAAACGTGCTGTTGCCGCGGTTGTGGTAGAGTGTGACATCGTTCAGCCACGCCGGGTTTTTCACCGCGCGCTCCGCCGCGGGCACGATGGGGATATGGGCAAAACTGCGCGCGGCTGAAAGCACGGGAAATGCGTCGGAATGGCCGAGACCGCTGTAGGTCGCAGCCCGGAGATCGAAGGGTGCGCCCACCGCATCGCGATACGGTGCGGCGGCCATCGTGCGATATCCATACCCACTCTCATACTGGATGACATCCGCCGTATGGTTGACGATGATATCCATGTAGACCTTCAGTCCGCGCGCATGCGCCTGCCGGATGAACTCGCGATATTCAGCGTGGGTGCCGAGGTGCGGGTCGATGGCGAGGAAGTCCGTGATCCAATAACCGTGATAGCCGGCCGTGCCCTCCTGCATGGGCTTGTTCTTGAACGGCGGCGTCACCCACACCGCGGTGACACCGAGACTTTTGAGATAGTCGAGTTTCGCGGTGAGCCCAAGTAAGTCGCCGCCATGATAGTGCGAGATGCGCGCAGGGTCGAAGCCACTGCGGTCGGGCCCGCCCTCGATCCCGCCCGTATCGTTCGCGCTGGAGCCATTCGCAAATCGGTCGGTAAGGAGAAAATAGATGGTCTGACCGGCCCCGGGATGGCGCACCGGCGGCACACTCACTTGCGCGTTAGCCGTCGCAGCCCCAACGAGGAAAAACAGCGCAATGCGGCCGCCGGCGAGACTTGAGAAAAAACGCATGAGGGACGGAATGCGGCCCAAACTGGGGTCGTGTCCTGCCAAGTCAAAAAATGCTATCCCGAGAAAACCTAGGTTCTCCGGACAAAACTTTTCACCGGAATTGCGAGTCAGGTTTTTTCATGAGCATCGCGGTTTTCTACTGGATTTGAGGGTGGCGGCTCCGCGCCTCCCGTTGAGTTTCAAGACACTGACGATGTCCAACCGTAGCGTCGTCGCCTTCTCCGGTCCTTCAAAATACCCCTCGGTTTGTTCCGCCGGTTTCCCATCCTAAAAATCCCAATCCACGCAATCGCACCAACCCTCATGCACCCCCGCTCTTATCTCCGCTCTCGCCTGCGCTACTCGGTGAACTTGGCTGTCTGTCTGCTCGCCCTCGCGACGAAACAAACCGTGCGCGCCCAGGCCGCGACCGGTTCTCCGCTCGCCCCTGACAAATCCAAAATCGCGGCCACTGCCACCGGGGAGGTCGTGGAGTTGAGCGCGTTCAGGGTAACGGCCGGGTTCGCGGCGAGCCTGGCGGCCGCTGCCGAAGTGAAGCAGTCGCTGACCGGCGTTGCTGAAGTCGTTACCTCCGAAGACATCGGCAAGCTGCCCGACGTCTCCATCGCCGAGTCCATCTCCCGGCTCCCCGGGCTCGCGGCCCAGCGCGTGGCTGGCCGCGCGCAAGTCATCTCCGTCCGAGGGCTCTCGCCGGACTTCGCCAACACACTGCTCAACGGTCGCGAACAGGTCAGCACGGGCGACAATCGCGGCGTTGAGTTCGATCAGTATCCCTCGGAACTGATCAACAGTGTCACCGTGTTCAAAACGCCCGACGCCAGTCTCATCGGTCAGGGTCTGTCCGGCACCCTGGCTCTTCAGACCGTCAACCCTCTCGCCTACGGTCGGCGCACGTTGGCGTTCAACGCCCGTTACGAGACTAATTCCCTGGACAATATGGGCGCGGGCTCGAAGCACACCGGCAGCCGCGTCAGCGGCACCTACATCGACCAATTCGCCAAGAAAACGGTGGGCGTCGCCATCGGCTATTCCCATCTGGACACGCCGATTCTGGCCCAAGAAACGAGAAACTACAGTCCATGGTTCAACACGGCGGTGGTGGGTGTTCCCGCCGGCACGTGGCATACCAACGGGATCACGCGCTACGCTCGCACTGGGACCAACACGCGTGACGGCGTTGTCGGCTTGCTGGAGTGGCGCCCCAGTCCCGCATTCACCTCCGTGATTGACGCCTATTATTCGAAATTCCGTCGCGAGGAAACCGCCTATGGGTTGGAGGTCCCGGTCCGCGTGCCCAACGCCACCCTTAATCCGGGCTTCGCCTACACGTCCACGACCATCGTTAACAACAGTCTCGTCGGCGGCACGGTCGCAAACGTCTATCCGGTCATCGGCGCCCTCTACAATGATCGCGTGGACAAACTCACCGCGCTCGGCTGGAAGAATCAATTTCGCTCGGGAAAATGGAAGCTCACCGGAGACCTGAGCTATTCGAAAGCCGACCGCAACGAGCGCAACACCTCTAACTTTGCGCAGTATAAAAATGCGGCGGGACAGCCGGGCCTCGATACCGCCGTCTACAATTTCAACACCGGCTCCTTCCCGACTCTGGCGCTCGGGCTCGACTATTCTGATCCAGCTCGGGTGCAGATTGGGCCCACGTCGTTCGGTGCCGGCTACGGGGCGTTCCCGAAAGTAAAGGACGAGCTCGATGCCTACCGACTCGTTGCCTCGCGGGCCATCGATTCAATTTTCAGCACGATTGAGTTTGGTCTCAACTACAGCGATCGCACCAAAAACAAGGAGCAGCCCGAAACGTCCTTGGTGGTTCCCGCCTTCAAGGCTTTGCCGACCGGCGTGCTCCTACCCAGTGCCAAACTCGGGTTCGGGGGCGTGCCTGCCGTCGTCGCTTGGGATGTCCCGGCGGCGATCGCCACCGCCTTCAACCCCTATGTCCCTAATTTCGCGGCGAGCTTTCTCGTCCCCAAGACCTGGGGCGTGGAAGAGAAAATCACCACCTCGTTTCTGCAGGGCAATATCGACCGTAATCTCGGCCCCGGCCACCTTCGTGGCAACGTTGGGGTGCAGGTGCAAAAGGTGGATCAGTCGGCCACGTCCAACTACTGGGATTCCACCGCAACCGTCGGACAAAACGTCAAGCCGGTCAAAGCCGGCAAAACCTACACCGATGTTCTCCCCAGCGCCAACTTCGCGTTCGATTTCGGCGGCGACTTTATCGCGCGCACGGCCGTCGCCAAACAGGTCGCCCGGCCTCGCCTCGATCATTTGAAGTCCGCGTTCGTCTATAGCGTCAACGCCTCGACCGGGATTCCCAGTGGTAACGGCGGCAATCCCCGCCTCGATCCCTGGAAGGCCACCGCTTACGATCTCTCGTTCGAAAAATATTTCGCCAACAAGAAGGGCTATGTCGCCGTCGCCGGTTTCTACAAGCAGTTGGACACTTACATCTACGTTCTGACCAATCCGGGGTATGACTTCTCGAACTACGTGGCCAGCAGCCCGATTCCCGTGACCACCAAGATTGGCA
This sequence comes from uncultured Opitutia bacterium, assembly GCA_903938935.1. Classification (GTDB taxonomy): domain Bacteria; phylum Verrucomicrobiota; class Verrucomicrobiia; order Opitutales; family Opitutaceae; genus Tous-C4FEB. The sequence goes on along the minus strand of CAJAFD010000203.1, from coordinate 8,792 downwards.
ATTTCAGCCAGCCGTTCAACGGCAAGGGAGGCAAACTCAAGGGCTTGGAGTTCACCGCCTCCGTCCCGTTCAGCTTGGTGTCGCCTGCGCTCGACGGCTTTGGCGTCGTGGCCAGTCTCTCACTGAACAGCAGCGCCATCACCGTGGACGACTCGAGCGGTGCAACGGCTAACCCGGCGATCGGTCTGCCCGGTCTATCGAAGACGGTCACCAACGTCACGGTCTACTACGAGAAACACGGTTTCTCTGCCCGCTTCAGCCAACGCCGCCGTTCCGACTTCATCGGTGAGATCAGCGGTTTCGGCGCCGACCGGGCGTTGAGCTACGTGGCCGGAGAGGCGCTGCTCGACGCGCAGCTCGGTTACGAGTTCACCGAGGGCCGGCTCAAAGGCTTGGGGCTTACGCTCCAAGGGATCAATCTCACCAACGCAGCCTACAAGAGTTACTCCGTGGTGAAGGAGCGCGTCACCGACTACGTGAAATACGGTAAGACCTTCCTCGTTGGCGCGAACTACAAGTTCTAAGTCTAGCGACCGATTCGACCGTAGGGCGGGTCTCAAACCCGCCCTGCTTTTTTCCATGACCTCGCCGCCCATCACTTGGTTGACCACCCGTGCCGCCGGCGTGCTCGCGCACATCTCGTCGCTTCCCGGTGACTACGGCATTGGCAACCTCGGGCCGGGCGCGCGGGCGTTCGTCGACTTCCTTGCGGATGCGGGCGTGCGCTACTGGCAAATCTGCCCGATCGGGCCGACCGGCTACGGTGATTCGCCCTACCAGCTTTTCTCGGGACGCGCCGGCAATCCGTATTTCATCGATCTGGGTGAACTGAAAGCCGACGGGCTCCTGCAGGAATCAGAGATCGCGCCGCTTCGCCAGCTGCCGTCCGATCATGTCGACTACGGACGTCTTTACGAAAGTTTCTGGAACGTGCTCGCGACGGCGCACGATCGGTTTTCGGCGGCAAACACCGATGAAGTCGATGGGCTTGGTTCGATGCGCGCGTTTCGCCAGCTCCACGCCGGATGGTTGCAGCCCTTCACCGAGTTCATGGCCCTCAAGGCGCACTTTGGCGGCGGCGCGTGGACCCAGTGGCCGGAAGAATTTCGCGAATGGACGCCGGCGATCTCCGCCCAGCTGCCTATCCACGCGCAACGCGAAGCCGACCGGCACGCATTTTACCAGTATCTGTTTTTTGGCCAGTGGGAGCGCCTCCGTCGCCATGCCGCCGCGCGCGGCGTCGGCATCATCGGCGACGTACCGATCTTCGTCGCGCTCGACAGTGCCGACACGTGGCAAAATCGCGCGGTGTTCCGGCTCGACGCCCACGGGCTGCCGCTCGCGGTGGCCGGCGTGCCGCCGGATTATTTTTCCTCGCTCGGTCAGTTGTGGGGCAACCCGCTCTACGATTGGGATCAGCTTGAGCGCACCGGCTACGGTTGGTGGGTCGATCGGTTGCGCGCGGCCTTCGAACTCTACGACATTGTCCGCCTCGATCACTTCCGGGGCTTCGACACCTACTGGGAGGTTCCGTCGGGGGCCGCCGACGCGCGGGGCGGGCACTGGTGCAGCGGCCCCGGTCCGGCATTTTTTCAGGCGGTGAACACGGCCTTGCCGCACGCCCGCATCATCGCCGAGGATCTCGGCTACATCGGGCCGGACGTGGTCGCGCTGCGCCGCGCCGCCGGCTTGCCTGGGATGAAGGTGCTCCAATTCGCCTACGGCCACGACGCCAACAACGTCAACCTTCCGCACGCTTTTCCGCCTGAAAGCGTCGCATACACGGGCACGCACGACAACCTCACGACGCGCGGCTGGCTCGCCAGTCTGCCTCCCAAAGAGGCCGCGCTTGTGGATGAATATTTCCAGCTCGGCGGCACCCACTCCGCGTGGCCGATGATCCGCGCGGCGCTTGCGACCGTCTCCCGGCTGGCAGTGATTCCCGTCCAGGACCTGCTCGACCTGCCGGCCACCGCCACCCTGAACCGGCCTGGCACCCAGGAGGGCAACTGGCAGTGGCGTTTCACCGTTCGCGAACTGGCCGCGCTCGCGGGGGACAAATCCACCCAACTCAGCCGCTGGATCAAACTCTACGACCGCACCGGCGACCGCCCTCTGCGTGACTTCAGCGAACCCCCGCAGCCCTGAACGCCCCGATGAAAACCCAGCCGTCGCTTTCCCTCCCCGCAATTTGGAACATGAGCTTCGGTTTCCTCGGCATCCAGTTCGGCTGGGGCCTGCAGATGGCCAACATGAGCCCCATCTACAGTTATCTCGGCGCCGCCGATGATCAAATCTCGAAGCTCTGGCTCGCGGCTCCGCTCACCGGCTTCATCGTGCAGCCGATCATCGGCGCGATGAGCGACCGCACCTGGGGTCGCCTCGGGCGCCGCCGCCCGTATTTTCTCGTCGGCGCCGTCCTCAGTTCGCTCGCCCTCGTGCTCATGCCCAACTCCGGCCTCCTCGCCGAATGGATCATGCCGAATCTCCCGAAATTCTACATGGCCGCGCTCCTCCTCTGGGTGCTCGACGCGTCCATCAATGTTTCGATGGAGCCCTTCCGCGCCTTCGTCGCCGACAAACTCCCGCCGGAACAGCGCGGCATGGGCTTTGCGATGCAGAGCTTCTTCATCGGCGTCGGCGCCGTCGTCGCCGGCTTGCTGCCCTATATCCTGCGCAATTGGTTTGGCGTGAGCAGCGCCGCCGACGGGGCCAATGCGCTACCGACCAACGTCAAAATTTCCTTCTACGTCGGCGCCGTCGCCTTTTTCACCGCCGTGCTGTGGACGGTGATCTCCACCAAGGAAGATCCGCCCGAAAGCCTCGAGGAGTTCCGCCGGCAAAAAGCCGCGAGCGGCGGCCTCGCCCATCTGCTCAGGGAAATTCCCGATGCGTTGCGGAACATCCCGCTCGCCATGGGCCGCCTCGCCGTCGCGCAGTTCTTCACCTGGCTCGGGCTCTTCTGCATGTGGCTGCATTTCTCGAACGCCGTGCCCCTCATCTTCGGCAGCAACGATCCGTCCTCCGATCTCTTCAAACGTGGCGCTGAGTGGGCTGGCGTCTGTTACGCGACCAAAGACGCCGTCACGTTTCTCGCCGCCTTCGCGCTCATGGCCGCCGCCCGAAAAATAGACCGTCGCCTCATCCACGGCATCTGCCTGGTGCTCGGCGGACTCGGCCTGATCGCCGTCGGATTTATCCACGGCGAAGAGCAAAAATATCTGCTCCTCGGCGCCCTCGCCCTCGGCGGCATCGCCTGGGCTTCGATCCTCTCGATGCCCTACGCGATCCTCGCCGGCGCGCTGCCCGCCCACCGCATGGGCGTCTACATGGGAATTTTCAATTTCTTCATTGTGCTCCCCGAAATCCTCGCGGCGCTGTTCTTCGGGGAAATCGTGAAACGCTTCCTTGGCGGCAACCTCGTCCATGCCGTGATGGCGGGCGGCGTCTGTCTGCTCGTCGCCGCCGCTGCGTTGTCCTGGGTGCCGAAGAGTGACGAGGTCGCCTGATTACTTTCCATGAAAATCCACCTCCTGTTCCTGCGCGTCGCACTGCTGGCCTTGAGCCTCGAATCCGGCACTTGCGGCGCGACGGAATTTCTTTCCACCAAGCCCACCGCTCGGATCGACTACTGGCAGCAACGCCAGGCCGACATCACTGCCGAACTGAAGGAGCGGAAGGATCTGGACGCGGTGCGGCTCGTTTTTCTCGGCGACTCGATCACCGACTTCTGGCACCTCGGGCCCAACCCGTGGTCCCCCAGCAAGCGTTGCGGGCGTTCGGTCTGGGATGATTCTTTCGCGGGCCGTCCGCGGGAAAACCTCGCGATTAATCTCGGCCTTTCGGGGGACCGAATGGAACACGTTCTCTTCCGCCTACTGCCCCAGTCGGCTGGCGGTCTCGGCCATCTCGATGCACCTGGGCTGCACCCGGAATTTATCGTTCTCTTGATTGGCATCAATAACACTTGGGCCGCCGAAACTGCGATGGCCGAGAGCGTGTTCGCCGGGATCAAGGCCGTGCTGACGGCGGTGCACGAGCGGCAGCCGAAATCCACCGTGATCCTGCAATCCCTGTTGCCGACCAACGACGAGACCAAGAACCGCGACGTGGTCCAGCCGGTGAACGAGCAACTCGCCGGACTGGTGGCGAGTCAGCCCTTCGCGGCTTACACCCGCTACCTCGACCTGCATGCCTCTTTCATAGACGCTTCCGGCCACCAGCTTGGCCAGCATTTCAACGATGGGCTGCATCCAAATGAGTCCGGCTACCGCGTCTGGAGGGACCAGTTAGTGCCATTTCTCAGCAAGCTGCGGGCAGCCGCCGGAGCAAAGCCCGGGAACCAGTAGCTCTGTTCTCCCGCGCCCCCAGCGGCGCCTCATTTCTTGATCGGCACGCCGTGAGTGAAATCCACTCGGTCGAAATAAACGGTCTTCGGCTGGTCCTCCTTTTGCGTCCAATGCGCCTCTGACTGATTGCGGTATTCCTGTGGGGACGTTCCTTTGTGCTGCTTGAACACTCGCGCGAAATACGCCGGATCCGCGAAGCCGCTGGCATAGGCGATTTCGGAAATTGTGAGGTTCGATGTCTCCAACGCGAGGATCGCGCCCTCGATCCGGATGCGCTGGATGTAGTGGGTGAGGCGCTCCTTGGTCTCCGTATTAAAGAGGTGCGACAGGTAGTCGGCGGAACAGCCGAGCAAGTCGGCGAGGTGGTGCACGCTCAGTTCCGGGTTTGCGAATTGCTCGCGGACGAGGCATTTCGCCTGAAACACCTTACCGATGTCACTGTTGAGCTGGCCGCTGCCGGTCTCGACGATGTTGCGAAACATGCCGAGCAGGGAAAGCAGCAGCCCCTTTATCACGGTGTCGCGTGCCGGGCCCTGGCTGCCGTGTGTCTGGGAGATGCTGTTCGCCAGCGTCAGGAAGGTGTCGAGGTTGGGCGCATCGAAGAACTCAATCACCTCGATATCCGGCTTTCCAGGCCGCGTCTCATGGGCGAAATGCAGGCTAAGCGTGTTGTTGTAAAATCCAGCGACGAGATTGCGGAAGGGATGAATGGCGCCGGGATGCACCACTTCGCCATGGGCCACACCGGCTGGAATCACGCACATCTCCCCTTCACCCAGGCGAAATTTCTCACGTGGAAAAGTGAAGTCGGTCGAACCGTGCAACTGCAGGAAAACCTCCGGGCGGTAATGATAGTGCATACCCCGGCGGTTTTCGACCGACATCGACTCCTGCGGCACGCGCAGCGTCAGGCGATTCTGCTCCACCATTTGCAGCGCATGGTCGAACCCCAGGCGCATCTCAGAGCGGTTGTGCCCGCTCATCGATCGGGCGGTAAAAAGAGCGTGGGGCGTTTCAGGCTCTGGCATGTGTGGCAGTAAGTCGGCGGCTGAAATGTTTGCAAAACGTCTTCTGCAGACGACTGATGTTATAAATGGCAACGCGGGGGATTTTTTGCAATCGCAGATCACCAAGCCACCAGCGTCGCCTGCGCCTTTGACCAGGGAAACGGCTCAACGTCCCGAAGAACAACGTGCCGCTGTTCTGAGCCGAATTATCGCGTTTCTATTTCGACCGTTTTAGCAACGCGCCAGCAGAAGACGGAACTACGGAGTAGGGGTTTAATCCCGAAAGGGCCCCCGTTTTAGGCACAGCAGATTTTAGATCCGCGGGATTGATCAAAAGCCCGAATTAGGAAGCACATGCTGGAAGGTTCGAGAGGCGAGGTGATCATCGCCAGAAATACCGACAAACAATGCGCACAAAAACCGCCGTTGAGGCGGCGCTTCTGATCGGCTCCGTCCCAATCCAGACGCAGAATCTGTTTTCCAGCAGCTTTGGAACGTTGCCGCCGCAACCAGCGACAGTCGTTGCGACTGAGCCACTTTAGGCAGGTCGTGCGCTGGGGCGACGGGACGGAGCCGAGGAACCGGAATTCGGCGCGGGTTTGCTGGCGGCGTTCGGCGAAGAGCCGTTTTGTTTCCGTACTCGGGAAACGTGGTAGCGGAAGCCCGATGGAGTTCGCCCGAATGCATTCGAATGAGATCCTTCGAAGTCGGATTCATTCCTCGGATTTGTCTGGGCTGTGTCGTGACCGACAACGACGAGCCGCAAAAGCGGCGTTATCACCGCATATAGGCGTAGCGGAAAACGCGCAGGGCTTAATGTATTTTTACCAACAGGTGCACCCTGCTGGGCGCGCATCAAGAAAACGGCCGGAGAAATTTTTTTGGCCGTTTCGCTGAGAAATCGTTTCCTCGGGCAAATTCCGGCCAGCCCTTGGTATAGGCCTGACCGGAAAACGCAAAAGAACGAGTTAGAATGTAACGGCGTTGTGCTCCACTACCGATTTAATTGTCACGACTACCAGTTCTGTTGTCACAACTACCACTCTACATTGTCACCAAACAGGTGCAGTCTTAGCTCACGCCTCTAATTGCGGACGGTTTTTCTCGGGCCAGTCGATGTGGAAGAACTTGCCGCGGGGTTTGTCGGTGCGCTCGTAGGTGTGGGCGCCGAAGTAGTCGCGTTGGGCTTGGAGCAAGTTGGCCGGCAGGCGAGCGGAGCGGTAGGCGTCGTAGTAACTGAGCGCCGAGGCAAACGTCGGGATGCTGATGCCGCTCTCGACGGCGAGGCTGATGACTTTGCGCCAGTTGGCCTGGGCTTTCTGGATCGTCTGGTTGAAGTATTGGTCGAGGAGGAGGTTCGCGAGCTTCGGGTTGCGGGCGTAGGCCTCGGTGATTTTTTGCAGGAAGGCGGCGCGGATGATGCAACCGCCGCGGAAGATCTGGGCGATCTGGCCGAAGTTGAGTTTCCAGCCGTATTCGCCCTGCGCGGTGCGCATGAGCTGGAAACCTTGCGCGTAGGAGCAGATTTTCGAGCAGTAGAGCGCGTCGTGGATGGCCTTGATGAGCTCCTTCTTCTTCGCGGGGGAAACTTTTTTAACCTTGGGGCCTTTGAGGACCTTCGAGGCGGCGACGCGCTCTTCCTTGATGGCGGAGAGGCAGCGAGCGAAGACGGATTCGGCGATCGTCGGAGCGGGCACGCCCATGTCGAGGGCGTTGACGGAGGTCCATTTGCCGGTGCCTTTTTGGCCGGCGGTATCGAGGACGATGTCGACGAAGGGCTTCTTGGTGACGGGGTCTTTTTGCTTGAGGATGTCGGCGGTGATTTCGACCAGGAAGCTGTCGAGCGCGCCTTTATTCCAAGCGGAGAAAATTTCGCCCATCTCGGCGGGCTTGAGGCCGAGGAGGCCCTGCATGAGGGAATAGGCCTCACAGATCATCTGCATGTCGCCATACTCGATGCCGTTGTGAACCATCTTCACGTAGTGGCCGGCGCCGTTTTCGCCGATGTAGGTGGTGCAGGGTACGCCGCCTTTGACGGGTTTGCCGGGGGTGGCGCCCATGATGGGTTTGCCGGTCTTCTTATCGACCTTGGCGGCGATCGCGGTCCAGATCGGCTTCAGTTCTTCCCAAGAGGATTTCTCGCCGCCGGGCATGAGGGACGGGCCGAAGCGGGCGCCTTCTTCACCGCCGGACACGCCGGAGCCGATGAAGCGGAGACCTTTTTCTTTGAGCGCTTTTTCGCGGCGGATCGTGTCGGTCCAGAGGGCGTTGCCGCCGTCGATGATGATGTCGTTGGGCGCGAGGAGCGGGATGAGGCCGTCGATGACGGCGTCGGTGGCTTTGCCTGCTTGAACCAAAATCACGATCTTGCGCGGGAGCGCGAGCGACTGAACAAATTCAGAGAGGGATTTGCTGCCCACGACGCCGCCGGGCGTGTTGGGGTTTTCCGCGACGAATTTTTCGGTTTTCTCGACCGTGCGGTTATAAACCGAGATCTGGAAGCCGTGGTCGGCGATATTGAGGGCGAGGTTCTGACCCATCACGGCGAGTCCGATGAGTCCGATGTCAGAGTGCGTTTTGGCCATAAAGAGGAAGGGTTGATACCCTGCTTCTGGCCCGAAACCAACCCGTTTTTACAAGTAGCCCTAAAAATTCTGCTGTGGGTGCTCCGGCTAAATCTAAAATCAAAATTTCGGCGTAGTTTGCTGCTTTTTTTGATAGCTGGATTTGGCCGGAAAAAATGGAGCGATTAAATCCACTAACGGGGTCAAAAACTTCGGCTCGTTGCGCTCGTAGATCCAGCCAAAGCCCATGGCCGAGGCTATGATCAAAATGAAAGTGATCAGCACGAATTTATTAACGCCGGCTAGGGCGCGTAAGACGAATACCCCTCCCGCAACTAAAAGCACGCCAAGCACCAGATATAACCAAAATGAAGTGGGGATTTTGGTGATTTTTTCGGCAGTGGTTAAGGCTAACAACATCACCACGCATGTCATAAACCTCCGCGGTTCCTAGACGAGACGAAATCCGCCTGAGACCAAATAGGATTAACCCTTTATCGCATGCGCGAAGTCACCGCGCGTGGCGCAATTGATCCAGACCGTGGCTCCATCAGCGTAGTGTTCTTTTTTCCAAATGGGTACGCGGGCCTTGGTCTCATCGATGAGATAACGGCAGGCGTCAAACGCCGCCCCGCGGTGCGCGGCGGCCACGCCGACCCACACCGCGAGCTCGCCGATTTTGAGGGCGCCCACGCGGTGCACGCAGACGGCGCCGCGGATCGCGAACCGCTCCCGCGCTTCGGCGAGGATCCGCGCCCCTTCTTTTTCTGCGAGCGGCGCATACGCTTCGTAGTCGAGGGCGAGGACGGGTTGGCCGTCGTTATGATCGCGCACCCAGCCTTCAAACGTCACGCACGCGCCCGCGTGCGCAT
>CAJAFD010000202.1 GCA_903938935.1 uncultured Opitutia bacterium | reverse complement strand
TCACCCGGCCGCTCGCTATCTTGCACCGCAAGGGCCGCGTCTTGACGCCCGCGATGAAGAAATTTGTCGAAATCCTCGGCCTCGATCTGCCCGAGATGCGCGAGAGCTGAGACCGCTTGGCTCTGCGACTCGTGCGCCGCCGCCGAAAAAGGCCGAAGAAAATTTGCCGCGGCGGTTTTTCTTAACCAACGTGACCGCATGAAATCCTTTCGCGCTCTGCTCGGGTTGGCTCTTTTTACCGCGGTGGCCGTGATCGGCCGCGCCGAAGCTGTGAAGCCCACGCCGGCCCCCGTGTGGAAAATGAAGGACGTCGACGGCAAGTGGGTTTCCTCGGAGACGTTTAAGGGTAAGGTCGTGGTGGTGGATTTTTGGGCGACCTGGTGTCCGCCTTGCCGCGCGGAAATCCCTGGCTACATCGAGCTGCAGAAAAAATACGGCAAAGACGGGCTCGTGATCATCGGTGTCTCGCTCGATCAAAAAGGCCCCGCGGTCGTGAAGCCGTTCATGGAAAAGTACGGGATTAATTATCCGATCGTGATGGGCGATGATGACGTCACGGCGGCGTTTGGTGGGATGGATGCGATTCCGACGACGTTCATCATCGATCGCGCCGGCCAGATCCGGGACCGCAAAGTCGGTTCCGAGCCCACGGAAGAGTACGAACAGCGGATCTTGGCGGTGTTGAAAAATAAGTAACGCGCGGCGCGGCGCGGCGGGGCGGCGCAATTTGAGTGGCGGGCGCGGGGCGTCGTGCCACGTTGGGCGGGTGCATTTTCCGGTTCATCTGCTAATTCCGCTCGTGTGTGGGTTCACCTATGTGGTGGGCGCGTTGTGCTTAAAATGCGCGACGGAGCACGGGGCGGGCGTGTGGCGTTCGACGTTTGTGGCCAATGGCGTGGCCGCGGTGGCGTTTATGCCGGTGTGGTTTTGGCGGGAGCCGCTGGTGGGTTCGCTGGCGGCGGTGTGGTGGCAACCGGTGGTGACGGGCGCGCTGTTTATGGTGGCGCAGTTGTGTCTTTTTTTGGCGATCAGTCGCGGTGATGTGTCGGTGACGACGCCCGTGATGGGGACGAAATCGGTGTGGGTGGCGCTGATGAGCAGTCTGTGGCTCGGGCAGACGATACCGTTGGCTTGGTGGATCGCGGCGGGGTTGGGCGCGGTGGCGGTGGCGTTGCTCGGGCTGGGGCGCGGCGGGCAACACCGTCGGCTCGGGTTCAGTATCACGTGGACCCTGGTGGGCGCGTGGCTTTTTTCGCTGAGTGATATACTTACGGCGAAGTGGGTGCCGGCGATGGGACTCGCGCGCTATTTACCGATGATGATGGCGGCGATGGGGGTGTTGTCCTTCGGATTTATACCGTTTTTTCGCGCGGGGTTGGGCGAGATTTCGGGCGTGGCGTGGCGGTGGTTGTTGCTGGGCTCGATCGTGATGGCGGCGACCAATGCGGGGATTTTAAGTACGCTCGGGTATTGGGGCGATGCGACGGCGGTGAACATCGTGTTCAGTTCGCGTGGGCTGTGGAGCGTGGTGCTCGTGCGCGTGGCGGGGCACTACTTTGGTAACACGGAAGGGAAACTCGGGTCGGCGGTGCTCGGACGGCGGTTAGTGGGCGCGGCGCTGATGGTGGTCGCGATTGTGTTGGTCGTGACCTGAGTCGAGCGCGGATCGCGGGAGTCGGCCAAAAGGAAGGGCCCGGCGATAACCCCTTAACGCCGGGCCCACTTTTTTTCTGTGCCGGCTTTCACCAGCTTTTACGCTACCCAAAACCCTGCATGGGTAGTACGCCTGTCTTACTAGCAACGACCATGCCAGCGTCGGAGTTTAGGGGAATTATCGGGAATTTTTAATCACGCGGGTGGAAATAAAACCACCCGAGTCGCGGGCGGGCGCGGTTTAGTCGTGGTGGAGCGGCGCGAGGGCGTCGGCGATGAGGCGGTCGCTGCGGCAGCGCGGAGTTTTGCTCTGGCCGCCCCATTTGCCGTGTTGGCGGAGCCAGTGTTCAAACACGCGCGGGGGGACGAGTCGCACCAGCGGAGTTTCGAGACCGCCGCCTTGGCGTTTGGCTTCGTAGTCTTCGTTGAGGCGTTGGAGTTCGCCGTCGAGTTCCTGGGCCAGAAGCACCGGGTCGGGGGCCGTGGAGGAGCCGGGTTTGAGTTCGATCCACCATTCGTGGCGGCCGCGGTTTTGGCCGGAGGCGGCGTGGGCGAAAATCGGGGCGACGTGAAAATTAACCGGACTCCAACGGTGGCGTTGGCAGACGGTGGTGAGCGCGTCGGTGATTTCTTTTTCGATGACGTGTTCGCCGAAGGCGCTGAGTTGGAGCTGGGTGCGGCCGACGTAGATGAGGCGCGGCGGGGCGGTGGAGATGAAGCGCACGACGTCGCCGATGACATAGCGGGCGAGACCACCGGGCGTGGTGAGCAGGAGCGCGTAGTCGACGCCGGTTTTGACGCCGGCGAGCGGGACGGTTTTGGGGCCAAGCGCGGCGAGGTTGGACTCGTCGAAATCGCTCATCGGGAGAAATTCGTAGAAAATCCCGGCGTTGGTCATGAGCCGCAGGCCGGCGGCGGGCTCGGCGTCTTGCGTGGCGATGAAGGCTTCGGAGGCCGGATAAACTTCGTGGAAATTGACGGTCGGCCCGAGCGCGGCCCGGAGTTCCTCGGCGAACGGGGCGAGCGGAACGCCGCCGTGGATGAAGCACTCAAAATGAGGCCAGAGGTCTTGGAGATGGCGGATGGCGGGACGTTGTTGGCGGAGCGCCTCGGCGAGGATCAGGACCCAACTCGGGATGCCGGCGAGCAGGGAAATGTCGCGAGTGGCGGTGCGGGCGGCGATGGCGGCGATTTTGGCGGGCCAATCGGCGAGTTGGGCAATCGCCGTGCCGGGTTCGTAGAGGTGATGCTCGACCCAGCCGGGCAAATTTAAAGCGGTGAT
>CAJAFD010000201.1 GCA_903938935.1 uncultured Opitutia bacterium | reverse complement strand
GCGGCGTCATCGACGGCATCGCCCCACCCATCCTATCCGCCCGCATCGCCCGCGTTCCCCGGCCCATCCCCCAAGGGGCGACACGTTTCCCCATTGCTCCCCTCCGTTTCCCCGTTGGGGCAACGCGTTTCCCTGTTGGGGCAATGCACTTCCCTGTTGGGGCAACGCGTTTCCCTGTTGTCCCGCAGCATTTCCCCAATGGGGCAATGCACTTCCCCAAAGGGGCGACGCGTTTCCCCAATGTTTTACCCCGTTTCCCCAATGGGGCAACGCGCTGCCCCAATCTCAAACCGCTCCGCCCTCAACCTGAGAGCGGCCTTTTTCTTGGTTTTCTCCAGGTCCCCTGACGGAAAACCAGAAATCAACCCGGCCCCAAGGCCGGACTCACATAAACAACACTACGGAGAACCCTGAAATGGCCGCCAGAACCAAGACCCCCGATAAGATCGAGGAAGCCAAGAGCATCCTCAGCGTGTGGAATGCAAACCCTGAGTTCAAACTCAAGGATCTCACTCTCACCCGCTTTCAAGCTGACTATGATCGGCTCGCCGCGCTCATCCAACAAATCGAGAGCCAAGAGACCGCCCTCATGGCTCTACGCAACGAGCGCGACGACCTTTCTCTCACCATCAACAGCAACACCACCCGCGTCCGCAGCGGCATCAAAGGCTACTTCGGCGTCAATTCGACCGAATATGAACAAGCCGGCGGCACGCGTTCCAGTGAGCGCAAGAAGACCACCCGCAAAACCACGCCCACCACCAAAGATTCCGCTTAACGCCCCAACCTCGCCTCGTCGTCCTTGATTGCGGCGGGCTGTGATCGTGACCGCGCCCGCGCGCGGCCCCACGATGCAGCCCGCTTTTTTTATGGGGCCACTCACGGCGGGCTTCATCCGGCGAGGCCGACCTTTTCCCGCACGCTCGGTGCGATCTATAGGTATCCGAAAAAACCTTACTCGCAGCTTATGAATGAATATTAAAAACTCCACGCTCATCGCACCACGGCGAGAATCATTCTGCTTATTGCCTATTATAGGCTAAATTTTAAATAAATTATAGCTAAAGACTCCCGCCCTATAGTGCAGCGGAGTCTTGCTATAATTAATGATTTAAGGTCTATTGCCCCCATGGCTAAAAATACCTTCGACCAACTCGAACAATACCGCCGCAAAGTCGCGGCCCTCGAACAGAAACTGACCCAACAAAAAAAGCGCCTGGCCCAACTCCCCGGCAAGCTGGGCTTCAAGTCCGTCAGCGATTTAATCGCCGCGCTGCAATCGATCTCAGCAGCCCCCAAGGCCGTCAAAGCCGCGGGCAAAGTGAAGAAGACCCGCAAGCGCGCCAAGATCACCCCCGAAGTCATCGCCAAGGTGAAAGCCCTCGTCGCCAAAAATAAAACCGGCAACGAGATCGCTAAAGAAGTCGGCATCTCCCTGCCCAGCGTCGGCAACATCAAGAAGAAGCTCGGCCTCGTCCGCGCCAAAAAGTAATTCCCGCGCGCGCGATCATTCCCGATCGTCCGCTCCACTCTACGCCGATTCCTCCGGGAGTCGGCGTTTTTTATTTTTATCGGCCACAGCCATCGCCACGCGGATCGAGCCGTAGCCCCAGCCCGCGCCGACACATGCGCCCTGCGGCAAGATGAGCAATTTACGCGGAGCCATATTCCCCGCGCAGGCTTATAGTATTGGAAACATCCACGCGCACCGTCGAGCGCCCCGCCCGCCATCATCGCGGGCGAGGTTACCTCGATCGGTGAGCGGTCACCGTCGCGAATTTAGCCTCGTTCCTCTCAATCCAAACTCAGCCCCGTCTCCTCGACGTTTTCTTTTATGCATAAAGTTCTTATTTGGGATCTGCCCACGCGTATCTTTCATTGGGCCTTGGCCGGTAGTATCGGGGCGACGTTTGTTTTCGCCTATGGCTTCGATGAAGACGACCGAATGTTTCAATGGCACATGCTCGCCGGGTTGATCGCGGCTTTTCTCTTGGTCGTGCGCGTGGTGCTGGGCTTCGTGGGCACGCGTTACGTCCAGTGGAGACATTTTTTCCTCCGGCCGGCCGATAGCCTCAGCTATTTCCGCAATCTATTCGGCCGCCCAGCCACGTACTATGCCGGTCACAACCCCGGCACATCGCTGGTGGCGTTGCTGATGTTTGCGCTGATTCCTCTATTGGTCTTCACCGGGATTACGCAGGCGTGGGAAAGCAGTGAGGATCTCCACGCGGGGCTCGCGATCGCGCTGGCGGTCGCCGTGGGCCTGCACCTCGCGGGCTTGGCGTTCTATACGATGCGTCAGCGCGACAATATTTCAGCCGCGATGGTGACGGGTTATAAAACCGCACCGATAAATTCCGGCATTACCTCGGCCCGACCTTGGACTGCGCTGGTACTCGTCGTCGTGATCGCAACGTGGGTCTATGCGTTGCTCGGGTCTTATGATGCGCGGCAGGCCACGGTGAAAATCCCGGGGCTGCCGGGCGTCGTTCACCTCGGCGAAAACGAACAAGAAGAGCACCGCGATTAAACCCTCGCGGCGCCGAAGGTCGCGCACCGCGTCATGCGTGTGCTCTCAGGCGCGGACGAAGGGAAGATAACGCGGGCGGAGAATCTCGAAGCCCGCGTGAGGGATCGCGCGGAGGAGTTCGTTGGCCACGGCTTTGCCGGAAATAATCGCGGACTCCATGCCGTAGTGATACACGCCATCGGTATAATCACCGGCGAGCCAGATACCAGCGAGGCCGGTCTGGTGTTTACGCGGGACTTTGGACCAATAGCCGACGCGCGTGCCGCAATACGTGTTTTTCAAGCGCAACACGGTCGAGTCGAAGGGAACTTGGCCCCGGCAACGCGGGAAGAAGCGCTCCAGGTCTTGGTAAACTTGGGTCAAGATCTCGGCATCGCTGAGGTGCAACACATCCTCGGCGGCGTCGATCAAGACTTGGACGATGCTACCCTGCGCCTTGAGCTTGGGCCAATCTTTCCAATGAAAAGCTTTGTCGGCCACCGCGTCGAAGATGGGGCCGTGTTCGCGGTCGCGGTGCGAGATATAGACATTCCCATCGGTAAAGACCTGCGTGTCGTACCAGAGAGTGATGGTGATGATGGGCGTCTCTTTGAGGTGCGCGAGCGCGGCAAAGGGCGCCGTGTCGCGATGCTCGGCGGGCAAGAGCGCGGGCACCGCATAGCCGGGCACGGCAAAGATGACGTGATCGGCTTCGTGCGTGACGCCAGCGGTCGTCGTGACGCGCGCGGGACCTGCGGTGGCGGGCGTGACGCTCTGGATGGCCGTCGCCACATGGATGTGTCCGCCGTGGCGCGTGATGAAATCCACGAGGGGATCGACGAGCGCATCGCCGAGCGGAGCGCCGAAAAACGTCGTATCGAAAAGTCCCATACTGCCGTACATCGTGCGGAGGAACTTAATGAAAGAGGCCGCGCTGGCTTCTTCGGGGCGCAGGCCTTGGATGGTCACGGCTTCGAGCGCGAGTTGATGCCGGATGCCCGCGCTGAGCTTCTGCTCGAGGAGAAACTGCGTGACGGAGAGGTGATCGAAAGATTCCGCCGTGCGATCATCCATGCGCATGATGCGGAAAATAAAACCCGTGAGCTGGAGTCGTTCGCCGGGCGTGAGACCGGGGAAAGTCGCGAGACCACGCAGGGTTTTTAAGACGGATTTACCCGCGAGGAGTGTGTCGATCTGGCCCGTCTGGCCGTTGCACACGTAGTAGTTGCCGTCGGTTTCCTTGAGCGGCAACGGATGACCGATGGCGGCGAAGAGCGCGTCTTTATTATGGTACCACGGGAAATCGAGATGGATGCCAGTCTCGACGGGACGGCCCTTGGCATCGAGCCAAGAGGCGCATTGGCCGCCGAGCATGGGCGCGGCCTCAAAGATGTGGACTTCGTACTGGTCGGGCGCCGCCAATAAAAGGTGCGCAGCGGAGGAAAGGCCGGCCAAACCTCCGCCGACAATGGCGACGTTCGTTTTCATGCGACGAGTACGCGGCGCAGGTTAGCTCCGGGAGACGGACCACTTGCCGGTGGCGGGCTCTTCAGCGGCGGTGCTCTCGTAGGTGCCCGCGATGTCGTTGCCCTTGAGGGAGCCGACGAGCTTGGTCGAAGCAAAAGTGCCTTGGATTTCCCAGGTGATCACGAGCTCGATCTTATCGCCCTCGACTTTGAGGGACTTGGTCTGCGCGTGGACGTCGGTGCCTTCGTAAACGAAGAGGACATCCGCGCCGAGCTTGGCGTCGGCGCCGGCCTTGAAGTCGAGCTTGAGCACGCCGCCGATATTATTTTGGCCCTGCCATTTGCCCGCGAAGGCACCTTTGAAAGTGGCCTGAGTGGCGGCGGGTTTGGCGGCGGTTTCAGCGGCG
>CAJAFD010000200.1 GCA_903938935.1 uncultured Opitutia bacterium | reverse complement strand
CGCGCGGAGCCGGCGCGGCGGCCCTGTGTTATCTCACGTGGGGGTTGGTGCCGCTTTACTGGCATCTGATGGCGGAGGTGGACGCTTTGGAATTAATCGCGCACCGGCTGGTGTGGTCGTTAGTCTTCGTTGCCGCCCTGTTGGTGTGGCGCGGCGGCATGAAGGAGATGCGCACTGCTCTGAGTACGGGCCGTGGTTTCGCGCTCAACCTGCTCAGTAGCGCACTGCTGACGACCAACTGGCTGGTCTACGTGTGGGGCGTGAATCATGGGCACGTGATCGAGTGCAGTCTCGGATATTTTCTCGTGCCCTTACTGAACGTCGCCCTCGGGCGCTGGGTGTTACATGAACAGCTGCGGCCCGCCCAAGCCATCGCCATCGGTTGCGCCGCACTCGGCGTCGCGATTCAAATCTATCAAGTCGGGCATCTGCCCTGGATCGCCCTCGCGCTCGCGGCCACGTTTGGTTGCTACGGCTTGCTGCGAAAGCGCTCCGCGCTCGGTCCGCTCACGGGTCTGGCCGTCGAGACGACCTTGCTCGCGCCCTTTGCCGCTGCGTTCCTGCTTTGGCAAAATCTCGCGGGTGCCGGCGCACTCGGCCACGCGAGCGCCACGACGCAAGCGCTCGTCCTCAGCACCGGCGTGGTCACCGCGATTCCCTTGTTGCTCTTCGCCTATGGCGCGCGGCGTATCCGTCTCACCACCCTCGGCCTGCTGCAATACATCGCGCCCACCGTACAATTCTCGCTCGGCGTCCTCGTCTTTCACGAAAATTTTACCCACGAGCGAGCGCTCGCCTTTGGGTGCATCTGGCTTGGACTTGCGCTTTACACCGCCGACAACATCCGGGCTGCTCGCGCCAACGCAGGCTCGACGTCGCCCCGCTGATAAACCCAACCTCCCACTTTCCCCATGAAACACCCCCGCTTCAACTGCATCACCCTGCTCTTCATCGCGCTGTTGCCTTTCGCCACCGCGCAAACCCCGGCACCAGTCGCCCCCAAGGCCGACGCCTCCGCCGCCATCGAGAAAAAAGACACCAACGGCGCTTTCCGCAAAGCCCACGAATCCTTCCTCGCTCGCGGTAAAGCCGGCCCCGTCGGCCTGCTCTTCGTCGGCGATTCCATCACCGCCGGTTGGGCCCGCGCCCCACACATCTGGGAAAGCTACTACGGCCAATATCAGCCCGCCAACTTCGGTATCGGCGGCGACCGTACGCAGCACGTGATCTGGCGCATCGAAAACGGCGAACTCGAAGGCCTCACTCCCAAAGTCACCGTCCTGATGCTCGGCACCAACAACTCCGCCGACAACACCGCCGCCGAGATCGCCGCCGCCAATAAAAAAATCGTGCAGCTCATCCGCACAAAAATCCCCGGCACCAAAGTCCTTGTGCTCGCCATCTTCCCCCGCGGCGCCCGCAAAGATAAAGACGGCGTGATCACGCCCGCCGCCCTCGCCGACGCCACGCAACGCACCGCCGTCATCAACGCCGTCAACGCCGAGCTCGCCCAACTCGACGACGGCAAAACCGTGCGTTTCCTCGATATCGCCGCCGCGTTCTACGGCCAAGACGGCAAGATTCCTTTCGCCATCATGCCCGACCAGCTTCACCCCAACGCCGCCGGCTACCAACTCTGGGCCGACGCCATGAAGCCACTGCTCACGCAGATGCTGAAATAAAACCTTTCGATTTCGCTGAACGAAAAAGGCGGGCGCCGTAGCCCGCCTTTTTTTGCGGCCAAAATTACGCGCCGCCTATTTTTTCAAGAGTGATTACTTGTCGTCGTCGTTATCCTTGGCGTGGGCTTTGTAAAAAGCGGCGCGCCGTGGCGCCGGCCTCGACGAATGTTCGCCGCGCACGCTGCGCCAGACGATTTCGTTAAGCTTGATATCGTCGGCTTTGTCGGGAGCGCAAAAATCCATCTGGGGCAAAGCGCGCGCGACAGCAACATGGGCGCGCTGAAATCCAGCCGCTCGTTCCGCTGGAGATTGCAACGCGACCTAACGTAAAAAACCGCGCGTAGGGGCAACAGCCGCGGGGCAGCCTTACGGTTTGATTTCCAAAAGCTCGATGGTGAACACGAGCGCCGCGTTGCGCGGGATCCTCGGCGCTTGGCCGCGGGTGCCATACGCGAGCTCGGGCGGGATGATAACGAGACGTTTCTCGCCGAGTTGCATGAGGGGCAGAATTTGGTCCCAGCCTTTGATCACTTGCTCGCGACCGACCCGGAAGGTGAATGGTTTATCTTTGTCGGTCGTTTCGTCGAAGACTTCTCCACTCAGCAGCCGTCCGGTGTAAAGCACGGCGACGGTTTCACCCGCGTTGGGCCGCGCGCCCGAGCCGGCGCGTTCGATAATGTAGCGCAGACCGGTGTTGGTTTTTTTCGCGTCGGGCCAAGATTTTTCTACGACCTCAAGAATCTCGGGCGGGAATTTCTCGCGCTGCGCGTGCAACCACGGCGTGACGCCCAAGCAAGCGATGAGGAGAAAAATGGACCGGCGAAAAAATGAACAGCAGCTCATGGGCAAAAGTTGTAAGGTTAGGCGGGCCGTTGCCACGGAAATTTTTCAGCCGAAGGAAAACGATCCAAAAAAGGCGGGCCGTAAAGCCCGCCGTGATTTTGTCTGAAGGAATCGCTGGTTTTAGCGACCGCGACGACCGCCGCCGGTGCCGCCGGTGCCGCCGCCGCCGCTAGCGCCGAAACGGTTCCAGCTGCCTTCGGCGGGGCGTTGTTGGCCTTCGCCACGGCCACCGCTGCTACTGCCACGGCCGCCGCCGCCGCCTTGATATTGGCGTGGGCCGCCACCGCCGCCACCGGATTGGTGACGGGGACCGCCGCTGCCGTAGCCGCCACCGCGCTGACCGCCGCCACGTTGGCCGCGGCGTTGCTGGGTGGGTTGATCGGGACGGGCGATGATGGGGGCGTAGTTAAATCCTTCGAGCCGGAGCTCGGGAATCTTGGCGCCGATGAAGCGCTGGATGTCGCGGATGTCGGCGGCGTTTTCCGGCGAGACGAGCGTGATGGCGTCGCCGACGGCTTGCGCGCGACCGGTGCGGCCGATGCGGTGCACGTAGTCTTCTGGTTTCTCAGGGACGTCGTAGTTGATGACGTGGGAGACGCCGGCGACGTCGATACCGCGGGCCGCGATATCGGTGGCGACCATGACTTCGTACTTGCCGGACTTAAAGCCTTCGAGGGCCTCGATGCGTTGATTTTGGGAGCGGTTGGCGTGGAGGACGGCGACGGCGTGATTGGCGGCTTTGAGGCGGCGGGCGATTTTATCGGCGCCGTGTTTGGTGCGCGAAAACACGATCACACTGTCGAACTCGGTCTTGGCGAGGAGCGCTTCGAGGAGTTCAAATTTCTGATCGTAAGCCACGGGATAGAGCGCGTGGTTAACGGATTCGTTGACCGAGCGAGCGACGCCGATCTCGACTTTGGCAGGATTGCGCAGGGCAAACGAGGCGACGGCCGCGATCTCGGGCGGAACGGTCGCGGAGAAGAACAGCGTCTGGCGCTCGCGCGGACAGCGGGCGATGATGTCTTTGACGGTGGGCAAAAAACCCATGTCGAGCATGCGGTCCACTTCGTCGAGGATCAGGATGTTGATGTCGCGCAGGCTGATCTCGCCGGTCTTCAGGTAATCGACGAGGCGGCCGGGCGTGGCGACGATGATGTCGACGCCGCGTTTGAGCTCGGAGCGTTGCACGCCGTAGCCGACGCCGCCGAAGACGGCGACCGTGCGTATATCGGTAAAACGGGCGAAGTTGCGGAATGAGGTTTCGACCTGAGCGGCGAGTTCGCGCGTAGGCTCGAGGACGAGCACGCGAGTGCGGCCGTGCGTGCCGAGGCGAGAGAGGACGGGCAAGGCGAAGGCCGCCGTTTTGCCGGTACCGGTTTGAGCCGAGGCGATGAGATCACCGCCGCCGAGGACGACAGGGATGGCGCGAAGCTGAATCGGAGTCGGGTCCGTGTAGCCAGCGGCTTGGACGCCGCGGAGGACCTGCTCAGAGAGATTGAGTG
>CAJAFD010000199.1 GCA_903938935.1 uncultured Opitutia bacterium | reverse complement strand
GATCGAAACATCGGGCGCGCCATGATGATCTCCACCATCGGCATGGTGCTCGTCATGACGTGGAACGTCCTTTGCGGGCTAAAGGTGATCAACGGCAGCGTGGCCCCTGGCCTCTACGGCGTCTCCGGCATCATCTTCTTCATGTGGATCGACCGCGTGAACGAGGACTCCCTCATCCGCGAAAACAAACGCCTCGGCGAACACAACCTCGCGCAAACCGCCATGCTCGATGCCTTGGTGCGCCACGGCGCCTTCGCCTGCGCCGAGTTCAACAGCCAAGGCATCCTCCTCACTCAAAATCTCGCCTACAAAGACCGCATCACCCCGCTTTTAGTTGCCTCCGATTTCACCAGCTACGACCGCACCCGCCCCCCCGTCCACACTGCGGAAAAATTCTGGCACGGCCTCGCTCTGGCCCTCGACGGCTCGATCCAAGCCAAAACCCTCACTTGGACCGCCACCGACGGCGAGACGATCACCTACAAAGCCCGTTTCATCCCCTTCAAACCCTCCGTGGCCGAACCCAATCACGCCATGGTCTGCCTCACCGACATCACCGAGGCCCTCGATTCCCGCCAACAACTCCTCGAGGCCAAACATCTCCAAGCCATCGGCCTCCTCGCCAGCGGCGTCGCCCACGAGTACAACAACATCCTCACCGGCGTCATCGCCATGAGCGAGCTGGCCCTGCGCGAAGCGGTCAACGACACCCAACGCTCCCACCTCGAGATCGTCGTCCAAGCCGCCAAACGCTGCACCGACCTCAGCAGCAACCTCCTCTCCCTCTCCCGCAGCACCCCGACCCAAAACGAACCCCTCGACCTGCGCGAAATCATCCACGAGACCTCGCGCCTCGTGCGCCACTCCCGCGGCGTCCAGATCGAGCTGCTCGAATCCGTTAAATCCAGCACCCACATCGCCGTCGTCGGCAACCGCAACGAACTCGCCACCCTGCTCCTCAACCTCATGATCAACGCCTGCGATGCCATGGAAAACCGTGGCACCATCACCCTGCGCATTGATTACACCGAGGTGGCCAAACCCTCCGTCAGCCACGAGCCCACCCCGCACGTCGTCCTCCAGCTCTCCGACACCGGCCCCGGCATCCCCGAAGAAATCATCCCGCACATCTTCGAACCGTTCTTCACCACCAAACGCCTCGGCAAAGGCTCCGGCCTCGGCCTCGCCACCGCCAAAGCCATCGCCACCGCCCACGGCGGCAACATCGAAGCCAAATTCGTCCCCGCCGGCGGCGCCGTCTTCGAGATCACGCTGCCCATGTTCGCCGGGATGCCCACCCTCAGCCAATCCCCGTTCCCCATTCCGCACCCCTCCGCCAAGCAATCCGGCCAAGCCGCCGTCATCGACGACGACCCCATCGTACTCGCGACCAGCGCCAACATCCTCCACGACCTAGGCTATCAAGTCGCCGCCTATTCCAGCGCCGAAAAGTTTCTCGAAAGCTACACCCCCGAGGCCCAAGCCGCGATCAAACTCGCCGTCATCGACATCCGCATGCCCGGCATGGACGGCGTGCAACTCTGCCGCCGCCTGCTCTCGCACAGCAGCACGTTAAAAATCATCCTCGTGACCGGCCACACCGAGAAATACGACACCGCCAAGCTCGGCCAACTGCACAACGTCTCGATCTTGATGAAGCCCTTCAGCCTCACCGCGCTGCAAAACCTCATCATCGAGATCGAAACCCACGCCGCCCTCAAAAGCGGCGCCCCGATGTTCTAAATTAGACCCATCGCGCCGCACCCGCGGCGACGACCGCCGGAGTTGTGCTCAAAGCAGGCGT
>CAJAFD010000198.1 GCA_903938935.1 uncultured Opitutia bacterium | reverse complement strand
CCGAGTTTGGTGATGCCGTTGCGAATAAATTCGGAGCGGAACGTCGAGGTAACGCTGTCGGGATTTTTATAGTTGCCGGTGGCGACGAGCGTGCCGTTTTGCACGGCGAAGGTGCGGGTAAACGGATTAAACGCCTTGGCCGGATCGGTCTGGTTGATGGCGGCGATCAAAGCCGATTTGCGGCTGGGGCCGGTTTCATTTTCGATCACGCGGGCGGCAGAATAAAGCAACGCAGCTTCCCAAGACCAGGAACCGCTCAGTTTGCCGCGAAGGCCGATGACACCGCGATAAACGGAGGTGTCGACGTAATCGGTGCGCGTGGCGAGATCGGAGAGTCGCTTGTTGGTGATGGAGACGGCGGAAGGCGTGCCGGTGAGACGAGCGGTGCCATCGGTATTGGCGGCGCCGGTCGGGGACCAGAAGCGCGTCCCGAAGGGATTATAGGGATTGCTCGCCGGAACGATGATGAAGCCGTCGGTGCTTTGCGTGATGCCGTCGGCTTCACGGTAGGTGATAGACTGGGCTTGATAGAGGCTGGCGTCGGCGAACGCGGTGATGCGGTTCGTGAGGTCAAATTCGCCGCTAGCAAAAATGTTCGTGCGATCAGACTTGGGCTGGATGACGCGCGCGGCGTTGTTGTTCCAGTAGTAATCGGCCGTCACGCCCGCGCGGCTCGGCGTGGCGGTAGCGAAGGACGCGCCGCCCGAGCCGTTGGGCACGAGGAAGAAGGCGCCGGAGGTGGCAGCCAACGTCGCGGGCACGCCGGCAGGACGTGCGCCGGTGAAGGAGTTGATCGAACCGTAAGCATCGGTGCCGCCCACGGTGCCGAGGAGATAATTACCATACTGGGTGGTGGCGGAGCGCAGATTGAAGGTGGTATTGGTGGAAACATTCCACGGCGCAGGTGCGCGGTAGCTGTTGTCGGCTTCCGCGGAGAACGAGCGGTCGCGGGCATACATCGCTTCGCGGCTGTAGAAATCGGCAGTGATCATCGCGCGGCCCCGGCCTTTGGCGAACTCTAGACCGTGAGTGAGCGTGGCGCGGGTTTCTTGACCGTCGCCGTAGCGGGTCTGGCCGAAGCGCAGCGCGAGCTCAGTGCCACGGATATTTTTATTGGTGACGTAATTCACGACGCCAGCGACGGCGTCGGTGCCGTAGATGGACGAGGCGCCGTCACGCAGGATTTCAACGCGCTCGAGGCCGCGATTGGGCAAGGTGTTGACGTTGGTCGAGAGCGTCGGAGCGCCGGCTTCAGACTGGCTGATCGGATGCGGCGTGAGCCGACGGCCGTTGAGGAGAATGAGCGTATTGCTCGAGGGAATACCACGGAGCGAGACGCTGGCGTTGTCACCGCGAGCGGTGGCGCCGAGGGTCGCGGTTTCGTTGCCGGGCAGGCCGGTGACCTGCGGGAGCGCAGTCAACAATTCGGAGGGCTGTGAGGCATCGCGCACTTCGAGTTCGCTGGCAGCCAACACGGTCACGGGCAGGACTTTTTCCTGATCGAGGCGTTTGACGTTGGAACCGGTGACGGTGAATGCCTCGAGCTTGACGGTCTGATCGACCGACTGAGCGGAGGCGGTGAGGGCCAACACGGCGCTCGCCAAAAAGGCGACTCCGAGGTTTGGGCGTGGGGGGTTAGCTGGTTTTGTCATGGTAGTTTAGGAAATAGAAAAGAGTGATTTTTAGGGGAAAAGTTGCCGGAGGGCAAACGGGGCCATGCCTTTATTGGAGTGGGCGATTCCGGGCGCCGTGGCGAGGGTCCAGTTAAACGGCGCGTGCATCTTCGCAGCCGCAGCCCGAGCCTGGGCATAGAAAAACTGGCCCCGCGCAAAACGAAACAACCCCTGCGCATCCGCCTCGGGCGTGTGACGCAGCGCCGAACTCTTCGGGTCGATATCCGCTTCACCGAGCAAAACCACGAGCGGACGCGCCCACGCTGCCCGCAAGGCCGCGACCTCCATCGTGCTGCCTTTGAGTCCGTAAGGGAAAGCCACGTCGAGACTCGGCAACGTGTACCAACCAGCGTTGGCCGCCACCGCCCGCGTGTAACGCGCCTCAGGCATGAAATAAATAAAACGGTGCACAAACTGCGCCCCCGCAGAATGCCCGTAGAGCATGTAGTCTTTACGATGATGGCCGAGTTGCGGGGCGAGCGCGTCAAACAACGGCTCGATCACCGCATAAGACCAACGCTCACGCGGAATCGGGCGACCGGCCTTGTCGAACATGTTGCCAGAATTATACGCTTCTTCACCGGGAAATGCTGCTTTCGAGAACTCCGGCACCACCACGAGAAACTGCTTCTGCGTGGCGAGCTCGATCCAATCATCGAGGTATTCCTCGGCGTTGCGCCCCACCCCATGCATCACAAACAACACCGGAGCATCCACCGGCGTCGCCGCCGAGCGGAAATACCAAACCCGCAACGTATGCCCACCGTGGGTAAACATGAAATTTCCCCGCGGTGCCACCTCAGGTGCAGCCGCCCGCGCGCCCAGTCCGGACCAGCCGAGCAGGACGCTCACGAGAAAAATGTGCCAAGACTTCGTCAAAATGCGGGAGGGAAATGAAATAATGCTAAAACCTAAGAATCGAACAGAAATTGAAGAAATGAACCTCGATACTATCTAGGAGCGCTTCGTTGCCTAGGGAGGAACCTCGCCGGCGCGATGGCGTAGACCTACGCCATCCAGCGCAGCCTTGCAGTGTACGTCAGCTTCCGTGTGCTCAATTCCAGCATGTCCGCCCCCGCCGCCAACCCACTCCGCTTTGTGCTCGTGGACGACACGGCGACGTTTCGCGGCCTTTTAAAAGACGCGCTGCAACGGCGTTTTCAACCCAAGGAACTGCTCGATTTTGGCGACGGCCGCGATGCCCTCAAATCCTGCCTCGCCTCGCCGCCCGATCTCCTCATCGCCGACTTGTACCTGCGCGACATGGATGGCCGCGATCTCGTGCGCACCCTGCGCGAACGCGGGATCACCACCCGCGTCGTCATGCTCACCGCGCACCCGGAAGCGCAACTCCCCGCCGAACTCGTCTCCCTCGGCGTCGCTGGTTTCGTCGATAAAAATTCTCCACTCGAGCAGATCGACCGCGCCGTCCAATGCGTGCTCGACGGCGGCATGTTTTTTTCCGCGACCGTCCCGCCGCCCATTCCCTCCGCCCTCGCTAACGAACCCGCCCTGCCCCGCCTCGGCGCCAGCGCCCTGACAGCCCGCGAACAAGAGGTCGTGCGCCTCGTCGCGCGTGGACTCGTCTCGAAAGAGGTCGCCGAGCGGCTCGGCCTCAGCACACGCACCGTCGAAAAACACCGCGCGCGCATCCTCGCCCGCCTCGGCTTGCACGATTTACCCAATCTCGTGCGCTGGTGCCTGCGCAACGGTCTCGGTTGATCACGCGTCTGCCGGTCGCACCGCGATCGGCAAGCTCACGCGAAACACCGCTCCCTGACCCGGCTGCGATTGGACTTCCAACCGTCCGCCTTGCAACGTCAGCAACTCGCGCGCGATAAACAATCCCAACCCCGTCGAATCTTCGCCCACGCCCGTCGGTTGCGCGGACAAACGCTGATACGGCGCGAAAATCCGCGCGAAATCCGCCGGCCCGAGCCCCGGCCCGCTGTCGCGCACTTCGGCAAAAACCCAGCCCGCCGTCTCGCCCAAGGTGACAACAATTTCTCCGCCCGGTGGAGTGAATTTTAAGGCGTTGCCGATCAGATTATCAAACACCTGTCGCAACCGCTCGCCATCGGCATTGACGCGCGGCAAGTCCACGGACGCCGGCTGAAAAAGCAGTCGTTGATTTTTACCGCGCGCGACGGGCTCGAGGCTCACCACGGCGCCGCGCGCGATTTCACCGAGATCGTGCTCGGCGGCGTGGAGCTGCAAGTTGCCGTCCTCCATCGCGGCCGCTTCGAGAAAATCTCGCACCAGTCCGCGCATGCGGGCCGTGTCCGCCTGAATCCCGTCGGCCAAACGTCGCACCGCCGCCGGATCGTGGGGATCGCGCCCGATGAGCATCGCCGTCGCATTCAGCGCCGAGAGCGGGACTTTGAGATCGTGCGAAGCGATTTGCAGCAGACGCGATTTCAGACGCTCGGCGGCCTCCGCGCGTTCGCGGGCGTGTTCCGTCGCCGCGAGCAGACGGCGCTCCGCTTTCAAGCGCGTGCGTTGCAGCAAAATAATCGCGCCCAATAACACGAGGCCGCCGACCAAGCCCGCGACGAGCGCAAACGTCTGCGTGCGTCGACGAGCGATCTCGGCGCTTTGCAATTGTTGGTCACGCTTGAGCAAAGCGATCTCGAGCTCGCGCTGTTCAGCGCCGTAACGCGCGCGCAGTTCGTTGACGCGCTGGCGGTCATGCTCGCCGCGGACTTGTTCGGTGACCGCGGCGAGTTTGCGCACATAGACCAGCGCCGCCGCCGCTTCACCGCGCGCCTCGTGGGTTTGCGCGAACTCTTCGTAAATATCGGCGAGCACATCGGCGCTCTCCAAGGTGCCGGCCACAGCGAGCGCTTGTTGGAGCTGTTCGAGCGCCTCGTCGGTGCGACCGGCGTTGCGGAACACGCGCGCGAGCCGGCGATGCGAGTTGGCGATGTAGCGGCGATACTTCAACGCCTCAAACGTCGCCAGCGCCCGCTGCAGATAATCCAGCGCCTTGGCGGTTTCACCTTGGGCGTCGGCGATCACGCCAAGATTCGTCAACGATTCGGCGATCGCGCGCGGGTTCGCGTAGCCTTCGCGGATCTGCAATGACTGTTGATGAACCGCGCGCGCTTGGTCGTAATTTCCGCTGCCGAGGTAATAATTACCGAGACTGTTCAGCAGGCTGGAGCGGATGCGTTCGTCGCCGGCCTTCACCGCGAAATCCAACCCGAGTTTGAAATGCAGCAGCGCATCGTCCGGCCGACCAAAACGTTGATACGTCAGGCCCAAGCCTCCGTGCGTGCGCGCCACGGTCGAAACGTCGCCGAGCTGCTCGGCGAGACGTAGCTCTTCTAGGTGATTTTCCAGCGAGCGGGGATAATCGGTGAGGTTCCAATAAAGTCGACCGACGAGATATAAAAAATCTACTTCCAGGCGGCGATTCTCCAATCGGCGGGCTCGCGCGAGACCGTCTCGAGCCGCCGTCAAACCTGCGGAATAATCGCCGCGCCGACGTTGTAAATTTACCACCGTGACCAAGGCCCGGAGCGACTCGAGCTCGTTGCTGGCTTGAGCGAGAGCTTGCTGGGCGGCGCTCCACACTTCGTCGCCGTCAGGCAAATCGGCCTCGACGACTGCGGTCAAAGGCGACTCCAGTTCGCGCAACGGCGACGCAGCCGGCTCCGCCGCGAACGCGAATCCTAGGCTCAAACACCCCGCAATGATACGACGCAAAAATCCGAACACTTCGGCAATCCGCCATAAAGCCCGCCCGCGTTCAACCCCCAATCCCCTAGTTGAGCCAACACGCCGATGGACAAACGCGCCGCGGCCCTTCACAACGCCACGCCACACCCACGTCCTTCGATTCATCGCCCCACCCGTTGCCATGATAATTGCTCTCCGCATACCCTCGTTTATTCTAGCCAGTGTCATCGCCGCCGTCACGTGCAGCTTTGTCCCAACGCTCGCGCAAGCCGCCACGACAGCGACGCCAGCACTCACCGCCACCCCCGCGCGCACCTGGGAATTCAGCGAAGACGGAGTCACCTTCGACACGCAATTCTCCGCCGCCCGCATCAACGTCTGCACGCGTATCGCTCGTGATCACTTCGCCGTCGTGACCTCGCCGGAAAATCGCCCGATCAACGCGAGCCCATGGTTCGCGTTCCGCGTCACCGCCAAAACGGCGAAAACCATCAAAATTCACGTCAGCTGCGAAGGTACCAAGCTGCGCTATATTCCCAAAATCAGCGTCGATGGCACGAGCTGGATCGCATTACCCGCCGAGGCTTATATCCACGGCCCCGCCGCCGATGAAGGCACGATCACGCTGAAAGTCGGTCCCGAGCCGCTGTGGGTTTCGGCGCAGGAAATCATTTCCACCGAGCGACTCGAAGCGTGGAGCCGTACGCTAGAACGCCTGCCGTTCGTCACGCGCAACGAGATTGGCCGCTCCGAGCTCGGCCAACCGATTTACAAGCTCGAGATCAACGCCGTACCAGCCGGCATGAAGCCCAACTTCATCACCGTGATCAGCCGCCAGCATCCCCCGGAGACGACCGGCTCGCAGGCGTTGCTCCGCTTCATCGAAACGCTCATCGCCGAGACGCCGCTCGCACGCCGCTTCCGTGAAAAATTCGCTGTGATGCTCGTGCCCCTCGTCAACCCCGACGGCGTCAACGGCGGCAACTGGCGCCACAACGCCCGCGGCGTCGACCTCAACCGTGATTGGGGCCTGTGGGAAAACCCCGAGACCCGCACCGTGCGCGATCAATTTCAAGCCCTGCGTGCGCGCGGTCCGCACTATTTTCACATCGATTTTCACTCGAGCTTTGTGGACGGGTTCTACACGCAGCCCGACGATTGGCCCTCGCAGTTACCCGGTTTCACCGCCGCCTGGATCGCCGGCATCACCACTCGCCTGCCGCACAACACCCCCAAGCGCTCCACGCAGCGCAAGCCGACGATCACGACCTCGCACAACTGGGCGTATCGCGAATTCGGCATTCCCACCTGCACCTACGAAGTCGGCGACAACACGGACCGAGTCATGCTTCAAGCCATCGCCACGGCCGCCGCCGAATCCCTAATGGAGCAACTGCTCGCCGCCGAGGCCACCAAGCCCACGTTTAGCTCACCCGTTAAACCGTGAACAAACTCTGTATCTTCATCGGCACTACGATCGGCGGCTACCTCGGCTGGTGGTTGGGCGAGGCGCTGGGTTGGGATTTTTTCACCAACTTCATGCTCAGCGGCGTCGGAAGTCTCGTGGGAGTTTACGTGAGCTGGAAACTCGCGCGGAAATTTTTCGATTAACCACGCCGCGACTGCACGACGAACGGCGGACCGCCGCGCTCATTTCATCGGCTCGATGTGGACCGAAACATCGCTGACGGCGTGACGCGTTGAAGCCAGCAACGCGTCTTTAACCGCGTGCGCGATATCGTGCCCCTCGCGCACCGTGAGCTCGCCATCGACGCGCACCTGAATGTCGACGAGGTGACTCAAACCGCTTTTGCGCACTCGGCATTTATCGAGCGCCTGCACGCCCGGTACTTCGAGCGCGACCGCGCGGATTTCATTTTCCAAGCCTGCCGACACCGCCGTGTCCATCACATCGGCCAGCGCCTTGTTGAACATGATCACGCCATTAAAAAGAATCACTCCGCACGCCAAGAGCGCCGCCCAATCGTCCGCCATCTCATAACCCGGGCCCGCCCAGACCGCGATCGCGATGCCCACAAAGGCCGCCGCGGAAGTCACCGCGTCCGAATAATGATGCAACGCCTCCACTTTCAGCCCCGTGCTGCCCGCGGCCTCGCCCGCTTGATTCATCCGGGCGGAGAACCACATCTTCACCGCCACGACGCCTGCCAACAACGGCAACGTCGCCCAATGCGGCCCGCGATGCGGCGTCATGATCTCCCGAATCGCGCTCCAACCAATCCAACCTGCGATCGCAAAAATAATCACTGCCACCGCCAACGCCGCGAGCGGCTCCGCCTTGCCGTGACCGTACGGATGATCCTCATCGGGCGGTTGCGCCGCGACCCGCAATCCCATCCACACGAGCAACGACGATAAAATGTCGATCATCGACTCCGCCCCATCCGCGATCAACGCGTAGGTGTGACCGAAAATCCCTCCGGCGATTTTCACCACCGCGAGCACCGCGTTTAAAAAAATACCGCGCAACACCAGCCGCGCACTCGCCTCCGCGCGCCGCTGCGTCGCGGCGTGGTGAAGAGGAATTTCTGACAACATGTGGATAAGATTACACGCCCGTCGGTCCCGACCTCAACGCACGAGTTGACCCATTCTGGCCCGCAATTCAGCCTACCTACTCCGCACTTTATGGCCGATTCCAACACTCTCATCGCCACCGACCCCGTCCACCAATTCTCCGTCTTCGTCGAGAACCGCGTCGGTCGGCTCCACGAACTCACCGCGCTGTTGAAGACCAACAACGTCCACGTGATGGCGATCACCATCCTCGATTCCACCGACAGCACGATCGTGCGTCTCGTCGTGGACGATCCCGCCAAAGCCCGCGAGCTCATGGTGAACAACGATTTTCCCTACACCGAATGCGCCATCCTCGCCGTCGAGATCGCAGATGAATCCGAGTTGAAGGGCGTGCTCTCCGCGCTGCTCGAAGCTGAAATCAACATTCACTACATCTACAGTTTCATCAAACGTCCCGAAGGCCGCGCCGCGCTCGTCGTCAGCTCCGAAGACGCCGACACCGCCAGCCAAGCACTCGGCAACCGCGGCTTCCGCATCCTCACGCAACGCGACATCTCGCGCTGAACGCGCTCGCGCCGCGCGCGCGCCGCAGCGCCGAGATTTTTCTGGGCGCGCAGACCGCGCTCAGCCCTTCACTTCGCCCATTTTCTCGCCGTCCATTTCGTAGATACCAGTGAGGTAGCCGTTCTCAAAAGTCGCGCCAACCTTGAGCGTACCGTAAAAAGAGATCGGCACATCCATCATGACCGGCACGCCCGCGGGCATGCGCACGACGACCCAGTCATTGATATTGGGCACAGCGCCAAAGCAGCACGCCATCTGGCTAGACATGAGCATGAACTCTGTGCACTTCCCTTTTTCAAGCTTGGTCGGCTGCATGAAGCCCGTGATCACAGCTTTTTTACCGCTCCAACTTTTCACGATGTCGGGGATCTGTTCGTTGCCAGTCGG
>CAJAFD010000197.1 GCA_903938935.1 uncultured Opitutia bacterium | reverse complement strand
CGTGGGGCCACTCATTTAGCCGCGTGTAAGGGGCAAGATCGTGTTCGTACCGTCCGTGGCTGGTAAAAACTCCGCCCCACCTCTGCCGCGCGCCGCCCGTTTTTCCCGTCGCCAACCTTCCGCGCGACCGCTTACTCAGCCCTTTTTCCCGTGAACGCTTCCAACGAATCCGCCTCCGCCGCCGCCATCCCTAACGTCCTCGCCGAGCGCTACGCCTCAGGTGCCATGAAGGCCATCTGGTCGCAGCACGGCCGCGTCGGCCTCGAACGCGATTTCTGGATCGCCGTGATGAAGGCCCAGCGCGATCTCGGCGTGGCGATCCCTGCCGACGCCATCAAGGACTACGAGCGCGTCAAATCCACCATCGATCTCGCCGCCATCGCGCAACGCGAACGCATCACCCTCCACGACGTGAAAGCGCGTATCGAAGAATTTTCCGAGCTCGCGAACCGCCAGTTCATTCACCTCGGGCTCACCAGCCGCGACCTCACGGAAAACGTCGAGCAACTCCAAATTTTCAGCGCCCTCAAACTCGTCCGCTTTAAGACCGCCGCCGCGCTCCTCGCGCTCGCCACGCAGGCCGGGGCCCACCGCGACCTGATGATCACCGGCCGCACCCCCAACGTCCCCGCGCAACCCACCACCCTCGGCAAGCGCCTCGCGATGTTCGGTCAAGAGCTGCAGATCGCCTTCGCCCGCATCGAGGAACTCCTCGAACGTTACCCCGTCCGCGGCCTGAAGGGCGCCGTGGGTACGCAACTCGATCAGCTCACCCTCCTCGGCAACGACAACGTCAAGGTCGACCAGCTCGAGTCTCGCGTGATCAAACATCTCGGTTTCCACGCCTCGCTCGGCGCCGTGGGCCAAGTCTACCCGCGCAGCCTCGATTTCGAGGTCGTCACGGCGTTGCACCAGATCGGCGCCGCGGCCGCGAGTTTCGCCACGACCCTCCGCCTCATGGCGGGTGCCGGCTTGGTCACCGAGGGCTTTCAGCCCGGCCAGGTCGGTTCGTCGGCCATGCCGCACAAGGTCAACGCCCGCAACTGCGAGCGCATCTGCGGATTTTCCACGATCCTCTCCGGTTACGTGACGATGACCGGCGCACTCGCCGGCCACCAATGGAACGAGGGCGACGTCTCCTGCTCCGTCGTGCGGCGGATTGCGCTGCCGGACGCGTTTTTCGCGATCGACGGCCTGCTCGAAACTTACCTCACCGTGCTGCGCCAAATGGAGGCCTTCCCGGCCGCCATCGCCGTCGAAAACGAGCGCAACCTCCCCTTCCTCGCGACAACCACGATTCTCATGGAAGCCGTCAAGCGTGGCGCCGGTCGCGAAACCGCCCACGAAGCCATCAAGGAACACGCCCTCGCTGCCGCCAAGGCTCTGCGCTCCGGGGGCGACGCCGATCTGCTCTCCCGTCTCGCCGGCGACAAACGTCTCGGCCTCGGTAAGAAAGCCCTCATCGCCATTCTCTCGGAAAACGCCCGTTTCGTCGGCGCTGCGCCCCATCAGGTCGATGCCTTCGTCGAAGGCGTGCAGCCACTCGCCCGCAAACATAAGGGCGCGGCGGACTATCGACCAGGCCGGTTGCTCTAAGCCGCAGAGATTCCGTCGAGAGCCAGGAGCCCTACCCCACGGGGAATCGGGTATCCACGCGTAGTCGCGCGGCCTTCAGCTCTGATGATCGCTCTCTCCGCTCTCAACGCGTAGCCCTCAGCGGCATCGCCACGGCTTAGCCCAGCCAGCGGTGTGCCGGCACGTCCCCGGTGCCAACTTTCCTCCCCGACACAAGACGCCGCGTCCAGCGGTGGCACTCACGGTCCTAGAATCCGGACGGTCCCCGTCATCGGGAAATTTGAGTTTGCATCCCCCCGAACCGCTACGCTTTCTTGGCACCTCACGTTCTCTTCAACCCTTTATCAATAACTGTCATGGCTGAACTCGTAGGAAATGTCTTGGTAGGCCAGTCCGGCGGCCCCACCTCTGTTATCAACGCCAGCGTCGCGGGCCTCATCGCGGAAGCGTTGAACCATGAATGCATCGAAGAGATCTACGGCACGCTGAACGGCGTGCTCGGCATTCTCCACGAGGACCTGATCGATCTCGCTTCGGAGTCTCAACAGCAGATCCGCGCGCTCAAATACACGCCCGGCGCCGCTCTGGGCACCTGCCGCTTCAAACTCAAGAAACAGGCCGACTTTGATCGCGTCCTCGAGGTCTTCAAGGCCCACAACATCCGCTACTTCTTCTACATCGGCGGCAACGACTCCCAAGACACCGCCGACAAGATCTCCAAGCTCGCGCAAGCGCAGGGCTACGAGCTCCGCGTCATCGGCGTTCCGAAGACGATCGATAACGATCTCCCTCTCACCGACCACACCCCCGGCTACGGCTCCGTCATCAAGTACCTCGCCACCACCGTGCGCGAACTCGCTTGTGACAACGAGGCCATGGGCCAAGGCGACCTCGTTTCCATCATCGAGGTCATGGGCCGCTCCGCCGGCTGGATCGCCGCCGGCGCCACCCTCGCCAAACGCAAAGATCACCCGCACGATCCGCCCCATATCATTCTCCTGCCCGAAGTTCCTTTCTCTCAAGAAAAGGTCCTCGAAGACGTCAAACGCGTGCTCAAGCGCGAGAAATTCTGCCAAATCGTCGTCGCTGAAGGTCTCGTTGACGCCGACGGCAACTACCTCGCGGCCGATGCCGCCACGGACGCCTTCGGCCACGCCAAACTCGGCGGCGCCGGCGACGCTCTCGGTGAGATCATCGAAGCCAACATCCCCGGCGTCAAAGTCCGCGTCGCCAAACCCGGCATCACCCAGCGCGCCGCGGCTCACGCCGGTTCCAAGACCGACGCCGACGAAGCGTTCCTCGCCGGCCAAGCCGCCGTCGAAGCCGCCATTAACGGTGAGACCGACAAGATGATCACCCTCGTCCGCGGTGACACCGAGCACTACACCGTCGAGACCGGCCTCGCCACCTTGAGCGAGATCGCCAACGGCGTGAAGAAACTCCCGAAGGATTGGATCAACGAAGACGGCGTGAGCATGAACTTCCAGTTCCTCCGCTACGCCCAACCTCTCATCGTGGGAGAAGTCGCCGTGCCTTACGTCGATGGCGTGCCCGTGTTCGCCAAGCTCGATAAGTCCCGCGTCGACAAAATCCTCCCGGCCTACGAAGTCTGAGTCGATCTAGGCCTAAGCCTACGTTTCAAAAAGAGCGGTTCTTCGGAACCGCTCTTTTTTTGTGCCCCGCGCCTGACCTTGCACCCGCCCGCGCTACTGCAGACACGCCGCGAGTAACCGCTCATGCACCGCCGTCGCCGCGATGGGTTCATCCCCCGGCGTCGCCCCCGTGCCGATCTACACCGGCCTCTCCGCCGCATCCGCCGGTCACGTCCCGTGAGAACCTTTCACCAGCGCCGGATCGAGCGAGATCACATCCATCAGCATCCGGAAACCGAGCGCCTTGCGCGCCAGTTTACCCAAGACTTTTAATTTCGGAAAACGAATCAACGGGTCCACAAACAGCTCCACCGGATCGTAGCCATACTTGCGGTGGATATCGACGCAGCGCGCGAAATCCGGCGCCCGCGCCGCGTCGTCCCAGTAATAATAAGTGAACCACGCATCCTCCGTCGAAAAAGCCACGAGGTCGCCCGAGCGCGTGTGATCGAGCCCAGCCGCGCGTTGCCCCGCCGGGTCGAGCACGCGCGCCACGCCGTCCACGCCCTCAACCGCCGCCCGCACCGCCGCGAGCAACGAGCGATCGTTCACGTAAATGTGCGCCACTTGATGATCCACGATGGCGAAGACCTTGCTCGCGCCGCAGTCCAACAACTCCAGCCCGAGTTCTTCCTTGATCGTGATCCAGCCGCGCGCACGAAACACCCGGTTCAACGCGATCGTGCGCTTCACCGCCGTGATCCCGTATTCCGAAAGCACCACCGAGCGCACGCCACGCTGCGCGTAAAAATCCATCAGCCCGCCCGCGACGCGATCAATCTCGCGATAGTCCGCCGCCATCCGCGGATCATCCGGCCCGAGCCGCTGCAGGTTGTAATCCAAATGCGGCAGATAAACGAGCGACAGGTCCGGCCGATGCCGTTCTTCCACCCACTCCGCCGAGCGCGCGATCCATTCCGAAGACGCGATCCCAGCCCGCGGACCCCAAAACGCCGGAAACGGAAACGGCCCGAGGTCCGCCTTGATCTCATCGCGCATCCGCATCGGGTGCGTGTAAACATCGAACACTTTCCGCCCGTCCGCCGGATACATCGGGCGCGGCGTGATCGACCAATCGGCCGATGAATACATGTTGTACCACCAAAATAATTTCGCGCACGTAAACCCCGGCCGCCGTTCGCGCAGCGTCTCCCAGAGCTTCGGCCCTTGGACGACGTGGTTCGACTGTTTCCAAAAATGATGCTCCGCGAGCGTGCGATCGTACCAGCCATTCGCCACGCAACCGTGGCCCGCCGGCGTGCGCCCGGTCAGATACGTGCTCTGCGCCGTACATGTCACCGCCGGCAACACGGGTTTTACCCGAATCAATCCCCCCGCTTGCGCCGCCGCGAGCAGCCGTGGCGTATCTGGTCCCAACCCGCGCGCGGTGAGCCCGACGACATTGAGAATCGCCGTACGCTCAGCCATATCGCTCCCGTAATTCATCGAATGCCGCCTTCACCACCGCGCCGTCGATTTCGTGAATGTCCTGCCGCACGCCCGGCGCGCGGATCATCGGAATCGTCAACCGGCCGCCGAGGTGCTCCCGAAATTCTTCCAGCCCATCCAACATATCCTGCCGGCCCGTCGCGCTGCGGATTTCTTTCACCGGTGCGAACAACTCAAAGCCGAGCGCGCAAATCACCTCGAGAATACGCTCCGCCTCGGCCTCCGGCAGCAAGCCGGTGCGACGCGCGTAAATCAAATCAATCGCCATCCCCACCGCGACGGCCTCGCCATGGCTCACGCGAAATTCCGTGAGCTGCTCCAACTTGTGCGCCGCCCAATGCCCGAAATCCAACGGCCGCGCCGAACCGCGCTCAAAAGGATCGCCGCCCGTCGCGATGTGTTCCATGTGCTGCCGCGCGCTTTCGCGGATCACGGCTTCAAACGCTGCGGGTTCAAATTTCGCCAACGCCGTGACGCGCGCCGCGATAAATTCAAAAAACTTCGC
The DNA here is from genome assembly GCA_903938935.1 of uncultured Opitutia bacterium. Taxonomy (GTDB): domain Bacteria; phylum Verrucomicrobiota; class Verrucomicrobiia; order Opitutales; family Opitutaceae; genus Tous-C4FEB. Next base: position 3,463 of record CAJAFD010000197.1, on the reverse strand, counting down.
ATCGCGGATCAGCGCGACCTTCACCGCTTCGATCAAACCCACGCGCCGTTCGCGTTCGGGCAACCCGCGCAGAAAATCCAGATCGTTAATGATCGCGTGCGGCACGCCGAAGGCGCCGAGCCAGTTTTTCTTGCCGAAATAATTCACGCCATTTTTGACGCCCACGCCGCCGTCGCCTTGGCTGAGGCTCGTCGTCGGTAAACGCACGAGCGGAATCCCGCGATGCGCCGTGGCCGCCGCGAAACCGACGAGATCCAGCACCGCACCGCCGCCCAGCGCGATCACGTACGAATGCCGACAAAGGCCCGCAGCCTCGATCGCGGCCCAAATGTTTTCGAGCTGCGAAAAATCGTTTTTCACCGCTTCACCTCCGGCCAAGGCCACGGGCTCCGCGGCCAGCCGGATCGCGTCACCGCGCGCCGCAAACCAGCGCGTGATCTTCGCCGCGATGCCCGGAAACGCTTTTTCCAACCCTGCGTCCCAAAACACCAAGGCGCGGATGCGTTCGCCCGGCTCCCGGGGCGTGAGCGTCTGCGCGAGCGTGAGATTTTCCGGCGCGAACACGTCGCGCGTGAAAATCAGCCGATGCTCATTGTGCAGCGTGATGGGGAAAGAAACGACGGAGGAGGACTCGGCCATGGACGTGTGAGAATTAGCCCGCATCCCGCGCACCACCGCAAGGCCGCAATCGCCCGCTCAACTCGAAGCCGCTTTACGCTGCGCCCACTTGCCGAGCGGCACCGCGGCCGCGCAACCCACCGCCGGAATCACCGCCATCATCGCGAGCAACGCCACGGCGTCCACGAATGGAATAAACGCGAGCATCTTACGGACGATTTTCCCGAGCTTTTCCGCCGGCGCGCCGGGGTGATATTCGCGACGCGCGAGCAAACTCAGCACGACGATATAGACAAACAGCGCGATGAGCCACGCGACGAAGGCCGGGCCGATCTTCTGGCTGGGCAGCGTCGCCAACGTCACCGCGAGCATCACGCGGCAACCCGCCATCAACACGACGGAGCCGGTCCAGCGTTTGTGGAGCCAATCGTAGAGCAAAATCGTCGCCGCCAAACCCGCCGCAGCGAGCGACGAAGCGCCGAGAAAAACCAACACGCTCAGCCCCGCCGCAAGTTGCAACGCGCCGACCCCTGCGACCGTCGAGCGCGCGATGAGCCCGCGCGGAATCGCGCGCTCGGGCCGATGTTGGCGATCAAAGTCGGCGTCGAAAGCGTCGTTGAGCGTCGTGCCACCCGCGTACGCGAGGCTGCCCGCGAGTGCCGCGAGCAGGAGCAAATTGAACTCCGGCCACGCACCCACGACAGGCGCGGAAAGCACGAGCGCGGCGAGGACGTTGCTCCACACCGAGGGAAAATTGCCCGCGCGAGCGAGGTCGAGCCAGAGGCGAAGCGGTGACGCGCTCATCGATGCAAAATCAGGCGAGGCCGCGGGCGCGGAGCGCGGCGAGCGTCCAATCGTATTCGCCCACGAGTTGATCTTCGATGCTCACGCGCAACGCGGGCGGGAGCACTTCCCACGTGTAGGTTTCCATTTCGGCGTGTTGGCAGGCGGTCGGGTGTACCTGCATCCAATCCAGCGCGCCGAGCAGATGGTCCCGCGTGTCACCAAACGGCGCGCCGGGTGCGGCGTGCAGCGGCAGATGAAAATGGACGCGCCACTCATCGTCGGGCTGCGCAGGCGCGGCATCGGCGAGCGCATCGGGTAAATCGACGTAGCGCCGGCGCACGATACCGGTGGCAGCGGAGCCCACGACGACTTGGTGGAGGTACGTCGGCTCGACGAAAGCGGCGAGCGCGGCGCGGCCGGCGGCATCGGGTTTTACACGCAGCGCGGAGCTGAGGTGAATTTTACTGAGGCGCAGGCCAGCGGCGACAAGGCGGTCGAGCGCGACGGGCGCCGATTCAAATTCCACGCCGAGGTGGCAACAATCGTAGTTCACGCCGACGCGGCGGAGCAGGCCCTCGGCCTCGACGGCGCGATCGCTCGCCCGCCAGGCGTTGAAAAAATCCACGGTCTCGGGCGTCGTCTCAAACGTGCAGCACGGTTCGGGCTCGAGGCCGAGGTGCAAGTCGCGGCCGGTGCGTTCGGAAAGTTCAGCGATGGTGCGGCCGATGGCGGTGACGTTGGCGAAAATCGCGGCGCGGCGCGCGGGATCATCTTGGGTCCAGGCTTTGAACGAGCCCGGGACGGTGCTCACGCTGCCGGCGACGCCGGCGGGGACGAGTTGCGCGATGAGGGCAAAGAGGCGTTGCGTGTACGCGAGACGCTCGGGCGTGGACCAATCCGGCGCGTAAACTTGCTCCTTCACGCGCGTGCCGTGGAAGCTGCCGTAGGGAAATCCGTTGATCGTGAAAACGTAGCAGTCGTGCGCGTCGAGCCAGTGACGGAAGGCGGTGAGCGCGGCCGGTTGCGCGAGCTCTTCGGCGGCGCGGGCGCCGAGGCGCAGGCCGATCGCGTACGGGCGACCGGCGGCGACGCGGCGGCGCACGACGAGCGTGTGGCGCTCAAGCGTTTCAAACGTCTGCGCCCACGTTTCGCCGCGGTGGACGTTGGTGCAGTAGGCGAGATGCAGGCCGTGGTTGAGTTGCATCCGACGAATCAAGCGCCGAGGCGAAACTTCGGGCACTGCGAGAGGAAGCGCACGGGGTTTTGGTAAAGCACGTGATCGACGTACGCGGCGGTGTGGCCGCGGCGGCGCATTTCAAAAGCGGCCTTCGGGACGGCGAGCGGATCACTCACGCCCCAGTCACAGGCGGAGTTGAGCCAGATGCGGTCGTGGCCGGAGGTTTCCAACATATCCACCGCGCGAGGCGGCGAGGATTTGGAGTCGGGATAAAGTGTGATGCCGGCCCAGAAACCGCGGTCGAGGACGAGGTTAACCGTGTGTTCTTCGACGTGGTCGATGATGACGCGTTCGGGTTTCACGCCCGGATGCGAGCGGAGCAAATCGACGATCAAGCGCGTGCCTTTGAGTTTGTCCTCGAGGTGCGGCGTGTGAACGAGAATGAGCTGATTGTATTTCACCGCGAGCTCGACGTGTTGCTCGAAGACCTTGAGCTCGTTGCGCGTGTTGCGATTGAGGCCGATCTCGCCGATGCCGAGGACGTTGGGCTTCGCCAGGAATTCCGGGATCATCGCGAGGACATCCGCCGCGAGGGCGAGGTCTTCGGCTTCCTTCGGGTTGATGCACAACCAGGCGAAATGGGGGAGGAGAAATTTCGCCGCGCGGGCCGGTTCGTACTCGGTGATCTGGCGGAAATAATCGCGAAAACCATCAGCCGAGCTGCGGTCGAAGCCGGCCCAAAACGCGGGTTCGCAGACGGCGACGCAACCGGCCGTGACCATCGCCTGATAGTCGTCGGTGGTGCGGCTCACCATGTGGCCGTGGGGCTCGATGTAGCGCATGGTCGGAGATTATTTGGCCCGTTTGGGGGACGAAGGTTTT
>CAJAFD010000196.1 GCA_903938935.1 uncultured Opitutia bacterium | reverse complement strand
GTTGTCCATGTAGCTGCGCGAGAGGAAACGCGTGTCGATGCCCTGCGTGTATTGCGCGAGCATCTTGGCGGTGACGACGTTGTTGATGTCGCTCTCGATGGCGTCGAACTTCAGATCCTTGGGCGGCGTGAAACTCACGCCGAGGCGCGAGGCGCCCACGACTTCGGTCAAGCCACCGCCGTAGGTGCCGAGGGAGGCGTAGGTGTAGTATGCGTGCGGCCAGATCGTGCGGGCAAAAAATACGACAAGGGCAATCGCGGCCCAACGACGGTGTTTGGCCGAGGGGCCGAAGAGGAAGAACGCGAACCCTTGCGCTAGGAATAGCGTGATCACTGGCTGGGCGAACATCGCGAGTTTAAAAAGACCGAAGTCCTGGCCTTTGTTAAAAAGATAGAGCCCGAGAAACAGCATCAACGCGCCGAGGTAGCCAGCGGGCGCGCCTTCGCGGACGTTTTTCCAGGCTCGCACCACCATGAAAATCAAGAACCCAAAACTGAGCGCGATCAGGAATGAGATCAACGGGTCGGTGCCTACGACGCCGAAGGCGTGCAGGCCGAAAAGCATCGGCAGGAACGACGGCACGAGCGTCCAGGGGAAGAGCACGAGGCCGCCGCTTTGGTCGTTGATTTCCGCCATCGCGCCGAGACCGGCGGAACCCACGGATTGCATGACCAAGGTGTTGATGAATTGGTAGGTGTTGGTCGCGATCAGCAGGAACGTCAGCACCGCGACGCCACCGATGAAGAGCGCGTAGCGGTTGAAAATCGCGCGATCCGTGTAGCGCAGCCGCAGCGCGCAGATGCCGATGCCGAGCGCCACGAACGGCGCGACTTCAGGGTAATAAATCGCCAAGCAGCCCGTGATAAGACCGCCGAGGGCGAGTTTGCGCCACGTCATGTGGCGCGTGGCGAACAGCACCGAGGCCGCCGCGAGCAAAATGGCGATACCGCCGACTTGGGCGATGAGTTGGTAAAGCGTCCCGAGGCCGAAGAGCGGGCTCGTGGCGAAGAGGAAAAATGCGACCAACGTGACCTTGCGGTAGCGACCCTTGAAGATGGAAACCGCACCGAGCGCGAAAATCTGCAGCATGCTCAACATCAGGATCGTCGGCATGAACGTCTGGTGCGCCTTCAGCCCCGTCAGCGAGGCGACCCACGCCACGGCGAGTTCGGAGCCCGGCCGGATCTGCTGCAGGCCGTGCATGAACCAGTAATGTTGCGTGTAGTTGCGGCCCTCGAGATCGGTCTGCAGCGGGAGGTCGTAGTAGCCGTGGTTGAGGAAGCGCTCGGCCGCCAAGCAGTAGTTGGCCATGTCGTCGTTGCCGTAGGAGATCCAGTTGAAGCCGAAGCGGACCGCGGGCCAGCCGACGTAGAGCAGATAAACGCAGACGATGCCAAAAAACGGCGCGAGTTGACGCCAGGGCAATTTCGGCCGGCGCCAGATGAAAATCCCCACCGCCGCCACGAACAGCCCGAGCGTCAGCCAAGGACCCGCCTCGCGGACGGGAATACCCCAGACGTTGAGGCGCGTGATGAGAACGATTACGAGAGCGAGGCCGACGGTCGGCGCGATGAACCAGCTCCACAGCACGCCGAGGCGCGGTCGCAGGAGCGCGACGACGGCTTGGCCGACAAACGTGAGGTAAAGAAACGTCCCAAGGACGAGGAGCAGTGCGATCATGCGGGCGTAAAAATTTTGAAGCGCTAAGACTCCAAAAATACCGAGGAGAAAACAAGCCCGCTTTACGCGTCTATCGCCAAAGAATTTCCCCGCGCGCATGGCGGGTTAAGCCCCTGCGATTGTTGGGGCCGTGCGGCCGGCCCCACACCGCCGAAAACACCGCCTGACGCGCCGTGGTTTTACCAGCGAATTCCGAGCGCTTGCAGGCGCGCGGTGATCGCGCCGCGGAACCGCGTCGAGCGGGCGTAGCGGTTGATCGTGTCGCCGTCGTTTTGTTTTTCGCCGTGGAAGCGGGTGCGGATGCGCGTCATTTCTTCGGCGCCGGTCGTGTGAATCGCTTGGCTGGTCTTCTGCTCCGCGTGGACGCGGAAGCAGCCGAGGAAATACGGCACGCGCTTGATGACGCAACTGGCGCGGTGGAAACGCGCCAGCAAGTCCCAATCGAGGGCGAACTGGAAGCTCGGGTCGATGCCGCCGGCTTTGTCCCAAGCGCTCTTCCGCCAGAACATCGTTTCCTGCGGAATATAATCGATCCACTCCAGCGAGGGCGCGTCGTGGCGCGGCATCACCCAGCGGCCGACGTCGCGGTCTTCGGGGTCGATGATGATGCGGTGGCCGTAGATCACGTCGACCTCGGGATGGGTCGCAAAATACTCGGCGACG
>CAJAFD010000195.1 GCA_903938935.1 uncultured Opitutia bacterium | reverse complement strand
CGGCGAGCGAACTCACGAGCGCAGCGGCGGCGCGGCCCATAAACGTGACGCATTCGCCGCGGTCACGCCGCGCGAGCAAGGCCGCGTAATCCGGCTCACCCGCGGCGCGGGCCACGGTGTCAGCGGAGATGTCCGCCACCAGCGTCGGCGCAGCGAGCGTGCCGACGTCGATCAACAGCGGAATAAAACCAGCACGCTGAATGGCGGCAGCGAGAAATGCGTGTTCCGGGCCCTTGGTGTCGAAGGTGCCGAGAACGGCGATGGTGGCCATGGCGGGCGGGGGCCGAAGCGGGCAGCCGAATTATTTTTTCGCCGCCCACTGGACGGCGTTGGTGAGGAGCGTCTTGAACGCGGGCAAATCGTGCACGCGGCCGTCGTGGCCAATCGTGAGACCGACGACGCGCGCGGTGGGATGCGCAGTGATCCAGACGACCGGATGCGGAGCTTTGAATTTCACCGAGGGCGAAGTCTGCGCGAGCACCTCAATGGCGGCGGTGCCGGCGGGGATTTTTTCAGGCTCGGCGTTGATGTAGTAGAGCTCGTCTTCGACTTCAAAACTGGCGGGCACGCCGCGCAGAATCGGATGCGCCGGCTTCAAGGCGTTGACGGAGTATTTAGCGATTTTGTCGTGGCCGCGGGCGCCGCCGCCGACGATCTGGGCGTTGAGTTCGGGCCATTCGGCGTAGCCGTACCACGTGCCAGGGTGGTGCATGACGATACCTTTACCCGCGGCGGCGAAAGCGAAGAGCGCTTGGCGATAAGCGGGCGTGTCGAAAAATTTTCGGTTCACGCTGATGACCGCGACGTCGGCCTCGGCAAGCGCGGTGGCGGCTTGGTCGCGATCTTCGGTGTAATTCACACTGTAACCGGCGGCACGGAGCGTGGCGCGATCGGTGCCACCGAAGAAATCGGCGAACTTGTGCGAACTGCCGCCACCGATGAGGAGGACTTTAATTTTGCCCGCTTCCCAAACGATGGGCGTGGGCTCGGGTAACGGGAAGTCGCCCTTGCCGCCGGATTTCGGTTTGAGGTCAACGGGTGCGGCGGCCGCGACGGCGACGGGTTGAGCGGGCACGGCGACGGGCGTGGCGTTGGCGGCGAGATAGGCGATGATGTCGCGGAGGCCTTCGGCGCCGAGGGCTTCAAAACCTTCGGGCATGAGCGAGCGGCGGGTGTTTTCGCGCGTGGCGATGTCGGCGAGCTTGATCTCGGTGTCGCCGCCTTGGTTGCGCAGCGTGAGGCTGACGGTGTTTTCGTTTACGATGACGCCCGTGGCGGTGTCGCCTTTTTTCGTGGTGATATTCCACTGCCAGTAATTTGGCTCAACCTGGCGGTTTGGATCCACGATGTGCGCGAGTAATTCAGCGGCACCGTGCGAGCCAATGCCCGCGAGGGGTGGGCCGACGTCGCGGAGACCGACATCGCCGAGTTTCTGGCAAACGGCGCACGCGGCGGCGAAGAGCGCGCGGCCTTTGGCGACGTCGCCGGGTTTCTGCACGTCGGCGAGGAGCTTCGCGATGAGCTCGTCTTTTTGCGGTGTGGGCGGATTGGCGATGGCAAACACCGCGGCGGCTTCGATGGTGACGCGGGTGTTGGGGTGCGTGCGGAGACGGGCGACGTCGCCCGGGCCAAAGGCGGCGGGGCTGATG
>CAJAFD010000194.1 GCA_903938935.1 uncultured Opitutia bacterium | reverse complement strand
CTGCTGAACGTCACCGTGCGCTCTACCGGCGAAATTCAACGGCGGTGTTTTAGCTCATTCTCAACTGTTGCACCGCGATGGATGCATGCGGCCTTCAGGTTTTCTAAGCAAAAAAACGCCGCCACTCGGGCGAGTGGCGGCGAGAGGGTTTGCGCTTAAGATTTTTTTATAAATCGAAGGAGGCTGATAAAATAAACTGTCGCGGATCGACGATGCGATAGGTCGATGGGCGGCCATCGAAGAAGGCGCCGGTGGCCTGCAAGCCGCCACCGCTTTCCTGGGCGTTCTTCACGTTGAGCTGGAAGTTGGCGCGGATCTTGTTGTCGAACAGGCGGGTGCGATAATTCACGAATAAATCGACATAGGTTTCAGCGGGCGAATAGATCGGCCGATTGGGATCGAGCTGCATGACCTTGTTGGAGGCGAGCGTGAGATCTTTACTGGAATCATAGCCGAGGCCGTAGAAACCGATGGAGCCTTTGTCGCTCCAGCGTAGCGAGCCGCCGACGCTCATGGCTTTGAGGACGGGGTGATCGGAGATGCCCGCGAGGTTGTATTTCGTGTTGAACTTGGCCGAGTATTTGCGGACTTGCGGGCGGGGGCGGCCGATCAGGGCGCGGAACACCGCCATCGGGGCATCGACGTTGCTCGCGAAGTTAGTCGCGGCTGAGTTGGTGGAGTTGTAGCCGGCCACGGTGCTGAAGGGGGTGCCGAGGATGTTCCACCAGAGGAGGCGGCCGGTGGCGCCCGTGGGGAGTGAGACGGGGCCGGTCGTGTAGGCCGAGGTCACGCCACCGAGGGTCTGCGTGGTTTGAGTGAAGCGCGGATCTTCTAGGGACTTCCAGATGGGCATGCGCGCAGCGATGTAATCGTCGACGGCGGAACCTACTGCGGTGTTGATCGCTTCGGTCTTGGTGACGGAGGAACTCACTGTCCAATTTTTCGTGGGGTTGAAGTTGATTTCGAGTTCATCGCCCTTGGACTGCGCGTCCATGACCGCGGCGTAGGTGTTGTTGGCTACGATGGACTGTAAACCGTTATACTGGGCCAAGGGCATCTTGATGGCTGCGGCGATTTGTTCGTTGGTGGCGACGCCGCCGGTGCCGAGGCCGTTAAGCCAGGCGGTGGTTTGGGTGCGCAAGTTCCAGGCATCGGTCGCTACAAACCCCTCGTAGCGCAAGACGCGCTGGGCCATCGTGGTGATGTCGCCGTTGCGCAGGTTGAGTTGCTTGGTATCGAAACGATTGTAGCGGATGGATAGGCGGCCATCGAGCATCGTCATCCATAAACCCATGTCTTTGCTGGTGCCGGTCTGATTGGGGAGGGGTTTGAGGAAGAGGTCGAAAGCTGGGCCCTGCGCGATGAAGTTATCCGATTTATTGTACGTGAGGCTGAGGCTGCTGACAGCTTCGGCGAGGAAGCGGGTGACGCCGTTGCCGCTGTTGACGGCGGATTTAAGTAAACGCAGGTCGCGCAGCGGGCGAGCGACGATGGACAGAGACTTCGTCTTGCCCTTGGCCTCGCGCCAGCCGGGTAACCATTTGTTGGATGCCGCGAAGTCGTAGGCGCGGAGATCGGAGGTCAGCGTGGCGAGGGGTGCATTGTGGTCGTAGACGGTGTCTTCGCGCAGGCCGAAGGTGCCGACGAGTTTGCCGTCGAGGAACGTGCTTTGGAGCACGCCGCCCTTGGTTTTGATGACGGTCTGGACGTTGGCGCCGCCGCCGCCGCTATCGGGACTCGGGGTGAAGCCGATCGCCGATGTGTCTTTGATCATCGCGCCCGATGAGGGGCCCCAGACGTAGGGTGCGCTCACGCCTTCGGGGAAGAAGCTCGGGGCGTATTCAATGCCGCCGCCGACGGTGTTGCCGACGTAGTATTGTTCGTTCACGCGCGCATAGTTGCCGGGAGCGATGCCGTAGCGTGGGTCGGCGATGGATTGCTGCACGCGGTTGCCCAAGGGCGTGTTGAGGCCGATGTACTTTTGCTGCCAAGCCAAGTTCTTCCCTAAAGCGGAGTGGCGATAGGTGTATTGGCGATTTTGTTGATCTTTATATTCGTAATAACCCAAGAGCTGTTGGGTGCCGAGCCACTTACTGAAGCCTTTGTCTTGAGAGAAATCGATGCGGTAGACGGTCTGGGCTCGCGTGGTGTCCCACAACAGCGGCTTGTCGCGCAGGTAGGGTTCGTTGCTGCGCAAGTAGGGCCGGCCGAAGTACGGATTGGGCGTGCCGTCCAAATTCACTTGGTTCACGTCGACTTGGAGCTGACCGACATTGCTGTTCACGCTGGCGGGGCCCATCGGCTGATTTTCTAGGCGCTTGGCGTCTTCGCGCAAGAAGGTGACTTGAGCCGCCAAGGTTTGTTTGGGCGTGTAGAGAATGACTTGGTCGAGCTGGGCGAGATAGGTGTTCACGTCGTCCCAAGCCTTGCTGTTGCCTGCTAAGTTGATGCTGCGCCAATCGTAGATGGAGCGGTTGTTGATGGGTCTCGCTACGGAATTGTAGAGCGGCTGTTGCGTGGCGGAGTAGGTCTCGGAAGGAGCCGTGGTCAAAAGGCCGATGCCGGTCGAGGTCGCAGCAAACGGATCGGTGGTGGCGAACGCGCCCGAAGTGTAGCGCGTCATGGACCAGTAGGGAGTTTGGCCTGGGGCGCCGATTTGGAAGATCGAACGATTTTCGGGGCCACCCGCGATGAAGTTGGCGGGGGCGGCCGTATAGGGCGTGGTGGAACCGAGGACGTTGCCGTTGCCGTAAACTTGGCCGTTGGCTAAAGTGATTAAGCCCGTGACGGGATTCCAACCGGGTTTCCCAGCGGCGAACCAACCGGTGTAGTAATCGCGCGGCGTGGTAAAATTGGGCCGGACTGCAGAGTTTTTATAGTTATACCAAGAAGCAGAAACGGTGGTGTTTTTAAAAGGCTGGGCTTTGACCTGAAAGCTGAGGCGCCGCGAGTTTTCACCGGAGGGTTTGCGGACGAAACCGGTGTGTTGGTTGGCGTAGCTCGCTCGCACGGAGAGTTTTTGTTTAAGCAAAATCCGGTTCACATCCAGCGAAGCGCGCCAGCCATCGTAACTATCGCCGCGGGTTTCCACGCGGGTGAAATTGCGGGATAAGTTGGCGGTGGCGGGCACTTGATTGACGGTGCCGGAAGCGTTGCCGAGGCCGAAGATATTGGCGTTGGGCCCGCGGCTCAATTCGAGCGAGTCCATCCAGAGGGGATCGACGGGCACGCGTCCGGTGGTCGCGATATTGTTAAATGCGATGTTGGCGTTGCCGATGCCGCGCACGCGGTTGGCGTTGTTCGGATTGAGGCTGACTTGGTCGACGACGGCGCCCGTGCGGTCGGTGTCGAACTGAGAATAAGATCCGGTGCCCTCGGTACTCGCCATGTGGTCGAACACATCGTTGATATCGAGCATCGCGAAATCGACCATCTGCTCCTTGGTCATAACGGTGATGGACTGGCCGAGATCTTCGATCTTCGAGTTCATGCGGGTGCCCGACATCGAGTTGGCCGAGAAATAGCCTTTGTTTTCGGATATGACTTCGAAGGGCGAAAGCGCGATGACTTGATCGCTATTGGCGCTGGGCGCGGTGGCGTTTTCGACGGGGATGTTTGCTTTTTGGCCTGCTGGCATCGCGGCGAGTTCATCGGGGTCGAGCTTGCCGTTTCGATTGGTGTCGTACTTCGCCAGCATCGCAGCGGACGTTGCGGACGGCAGGGCGGCTTGAGCCCAGATAGGAGCCGCGCTGACGAGTGCTAAACCGGCAAGCATTCCGATCCGCTGGCAACGTTGGCGATTGAGGTAGGTGGTCATGTTCATGAATAGGGTTCTCTCTAGTAGTAAAATCACGCGCCTGGGCGTTTGAGCTGCAGGGGTTTGGGGGCTACGAATCGGAGATAACTTAATTATCACCTCATTGAATGCTACCTGCTAATGCGGTCATTCCAATCGGACAGTAAGATTAACAGAGATTCTGTGCAGCTGGTGTTCGTGCAGCGCCCGGTCCGCAGCGGGCGGGGGGCTTTGTGATGATTGCGCTCAATCTGCCGACCTAAGCGGTGGTCGTGATCAAAGGCGCTCCGTCCGTGTGGAGCGGACGCGATTTAAAGCCGATGGGCCTGAAAACGCAGGGCGCGTTGATAGGTCGTGATGCCGGGGTCTTCAGACGTGTCGACAAGCGCGAGCAACAGCAGCTTCGTCGCCTCGGCGTGTTGGCCGAGATCGTGCGCCGTGAGCGCGAGAAAGACGTCGAACTCGCGGTGGTCCGGAAATAAATGTTGGCCGGAGCGAAGGATTTCCGCCGAGCGCGCGAATTCGCCCGTGGCGCGCAGTGTCGAGCCGAGGCCGAGGAGCGCGCCGGCGTGGTCGTTGGGCGCAAGACCGAGCGTGAGCGCGCGTTCGTAGTGCGGGATCGCCTCGGCGGCGCGGCCGAGCACATCGCAGGTCCAAGCGAGTTGGTAGGCGATCTCGGCGACGTTGGGGAAACGCGCGTCGAGTTTCTGGAGCAACCCGAGCACGTGCTCGACTTGTCCGCCGTGGCGGGCGCCGATGATGGCTTCGAGTTCGGGTTTCCAGGCGGACATAAATAAAAAACAACGCGGCGGTGAATCCGCGTTGCGAGGGGATTAACGGCGCAAGATCAGGCGGTCGGCGCGGCGCCGGGAGCGGCGGGTTTCACCGTTTTCACGGCGAGGGCGCGCGTCGCGATCTCGGTCTTGAGGCGCGCGAGATAGTCGGCGAAGGGCATAACGCCTTCGTCGCCTTTCGCGCGGCTGCGGACGCTGATCGAAAGCGTTTCCGCCTCCTTACCGCCGAGGACGAGCGTGTAGGGAACCTTGTCGATTTCGGCGCGGCGGATCTTGGCGCCGAGCTTGTCGCTTTGTTCGTCGAGTTTGGCGCGGATGCCGGCGGCTTTGAGCTGCGCGAGCAGTTGCGCGCCGTAGTCGTTGACGCGATCGGTGATCGGCACGAGGCGGACTTGCTCGGGCGCGAGCCACACGGGGAAGTCGCCGCCGAAGTGCTCGATAAGCACGCCGCAGAAGCGCTCCATCGAGCCGAAGGGCGCGCGATGGATCATCACGGGGCGATGCGATTGGTTGTCGGCGCCCATGTAGTGGAGGTCGAAACGCACGGGTAGCACGTAATCGACTTGCACGGTGCCGAGCTGCCACTCGCGGCCGATCACGTCTTTGATCACGAAGTCGATCTTCGGGCCGTAGAAGGCGGCCTCGCCGGGTTCCTCGGTGAAGGGCACGCCGAGAGTTTTGGCGGCTTCGCGGCAGGCGGCTTCGGCTTTGTCCCATTGCTCGGGATTGCCGGTGAATTTGCTGCTGTCGGGATCGCGGGTGCCGACACGCACGCGGTAGTCGGACATGCCGAGCGTGGAGAGGACGGTTTTGACGAGGGAGAGACAGCCGAGGACTTCGGCGGCGACTTGATCCTCGGTGCAGAACAGGTGGGCGTCGTCCTGCGTGAAGCCGCGGACGCGCGTCATGCCGTTGAGCTCGCCGGATTGTTCCCAGCGGTAAACGGTGCCGAACTCGGCGAGGCGCACGGGGAGATCGCGGTAACTGTGCGGCTGCGAGGCGAAGATCTTGATGTGATGCGGGCAGTTCATCGGCTTCAGCATGAAGCCGTCGAGGAGCTTATCGGCGTCGAGCACGCGGTTGGCGGCGATGACTTCCTTGCCGGCGCGGCCGTTGATCTCGGCGGCGAATTGAGCGGAGACGCCTTCGAGGCGCGAGGTGAGCTCGGCGCACGTGCAGCCTTCGCCGGCGAGCTTCATGAGCGTGTCGGGCTCGGGGAACGCCGTGAATTGCGACTCTTTGTAGTAGGGGAAATGGCCCGACGTTTTATAAAGCGCGAGCTTGCCGATGTGCGGCGTGAACACCTGCGAGTAGCCTTGTTTGCGGAGCTCGCCGCCGATGAAGTCCTGCAATTCTTGACGGATGATGGATCCGTTGGGCGTCCAGAGGATCAGGCCTTGGCCGACGTCTTCGTCGATGTGGAAAAGCTTCAGGTCGCGGCCGAGTTTGCGGTGGTCGCGGGCCTTGGCCTGTTCTTGGCGCTCGAGGTATTGATCGAGTTCTTCGCGCGTGGGGAAGGCGGTGCCGTAGATGCGCTGGAGCTGTTTATTTTTCTCGTCGCCGCGATGATAGGCGCCGGCGATGGAGAGGAGTTTGAAGGCTTTTAACTTCGAAGAGTAGCGTACGTGCGTGCCGGCGCAGAGGTCCATGAACTCGCCGTTTTGATAGAAGGAGATTTTCTCGTCGGCGGGAATGTCGGCGAGGCGGCCGAGTTTGTAGCGTTCTTGGCCGCGAGATTTGATGAGCTCGACGGCTTCTTCGCGGGAGAGTTCCTTGCGGTAAAAGGGCTGGTTCTCGCCGGCGACTTTTTTCATCTCGGCCTCGATTTTGATGAGGTCGTCGGCGGTGAATTTATGGTCGAGGTCGAAGTCGTAATAGAAGCCGGTGTCGGTGGGCGGGCCGATGTCGAGTTTGGCGTCGGGGAAAAGACGGAGGACGGCGGTCGCGAGGATGTGCGAGGCCGAGTGGCGGAGTTCTTCGAGGGGGGACATGACGTGGGACATGGGCGGAAATTATTTTTTGAGCGGTTCGAGTTTGTAGTCGGTTTTGCTATCGAGCATGGACCAGCCGGCGGCGGCGAGTTCTTGGCGGAGGGCGTCGGCGGCGGCGAAGTCTTTGGCCTGTTTGGCGGCCCAGCGTTTTTCGGCGAGGGCGGTGATGGCGGCGGGAACTTCAACTTTGGGCGTGTGGGGTGCCGTGGGTTTGAGTCCGAGTGCGTAGAGCGCTTTTTCGAAGGCGGTTTTGGAGATGTTGGTCGGGCCGCGTTTCACGATCGTGAAGAGCGCGCCGAGGGCCCCGGGCGTGTTGAGGTCGTCGTGCAGCGCGGCGAAGACGGAATCGCAATCATCGGCGCGGCCGACGTTATCCGGGATCGACTGCCAGAAGGAATGGAGTGTTGTCAT
>CAJAFD010000193.1 GCA_903938935.1 uncultured Opitutia bacterium | reverse complement strand
CCGTCTACAGTCGGATAGAGCGCAGTCTGAGCGAGGAGTGCGGATTGGTTGGTGGCGCCAGCGACGCGCTCGTCAATGAATGGATTGAAGCGCTGCGAAGCATCGTTGTTATTTGCCAGTGCATTGAATGCGGTGGCGTTGAAGGTGTGGCTCAGCGAGTGATATTTCTGGTCTTGGGTGCGATACCCAGCATCCCAGCGCCACGATTCACCTAGTTTACCTCGAACACCGGCGGTTAACGTGTGGGTCTGGGTCTTGGTTTGCTGCGAGATTTGGCCCCATTGAGGCAACAGCATGCCGAACTGAATAGCTTCGCCGAAAATGTTATTTGTAGCCGCGACCGCAACATTGGCCACGTAGACTGGCAGCGTCTGGGCGAGTCCGCGGGAGTCCGTGAAGCTATAGTTGGTATAGGCCTCGAGGTTCTTGCTGAATTCATAGCTGCCGGTCGCCGTTAGGCCGCGGCGGTCGGATCCGGAGACCAACTCGTTCCACTGGGCGGGGTTGGTGTTGCTCTGGCCCTGAGCGATGATCGAGGTGAGGGTGGTGGATTGGTTGGAGGCGTTGCTGGTGCGCCGTTCGAAGGCAGAAATCGGCGGCGTAGTGGCCGAGCCGGCCGGTGCTACTAGCACCCGAATGCCGGGAATCGATACAAACCCGGTGGTCGCCGTGGCCTGCACTACGGCAGGATAGCCCCACTGGATGCGCTGGTCGGTACCGTAGACCGGTAAGCCGGTGGTGGTGCTGTAGCCTTGGAGATTGTTTCTAAAATCAGCGCTCTTGGAGAATGAGCGCTGCGACGCTTTGAGGGGCTCGCGATCGTAGTAGTTAATCGCCAGCATGCCGCGGAATTTACCGCCGAGTGCAGCAATGCCCGTTGATATTGTCGTCTGCCGCTCGCGCGCGCCGCCGTGCTGGGTCATTTTGACCGAGCCATTCACTTCAGTTCCAACCCAAGATTTTTTCAGTACAATGTTAACGACACCTGCGACCGCGTCGGCGCCATAGATGGCGGAGGCGCCGTCGGTGATGATTTCGATCTTCTCGATCAGGCCGAGGGGAATGGTGTTCAAGTCCACGAAGCCTTGGCCCGTGCCGGAGCCGCGGTTACGTTCACCAGCCTGGGCGACGCGCCGGCCGTCCACCAAGACAAGGGTGGAGCCCGAACCAAGCCCGCGTAGACTCACGCCCGAAACGCCCGTCTGTACCGGAGCGGTGTTGCCCAAGATGGGGCTGGCGCCTGTGCCTGGTGTGAGCGGGAGGAACGAGGTCTCGTCGCGCTGGCCTGCAAACATATTTAAGTCGTCTGGGGCACTGTTACGACCTGAACCCGCACCGTTGTAAGTCTGCGGAATCGTGCGGAGGAAATCCGCCAAGTTCAAAGCTCCGCTGCCGCGGATATCATCTATATCATAGGTCGAAACAGGCGATGGCCCTTCCATATCGGTACGACGGATGCGCGAACCAAGTACCTCCACGGAATCGAGTTTGACGGCCTTATCGGTAGTCGTGGCCGTTTGGGCCGGGCTAGTTGAGCCGGTCGAAATGAGGCCTGCGGTGAGGAGGCCGAGGAGGAGACGATTCATTTTCATGGTATTAGGTAAGAGGATGGCGAGGGGTCGCCGGGTCGGCTTGGCCACTTGCAGCCCAAGGTCATCAACGTTGCCTGGCCTCGGGTCGAAAGTGAGAAAACTTAAGTCATAAGAGATGGCTTTAACGAGCGCTGCAAGCTTGCTCGCCGCCCTCGGGCTCGCAGTTTTGCTGAATGAACATCCGCAATTTCGGCCCCACCGGCCGCGCCGTCGGCGAAATCGGTCTCGGTACGTGGCAACTCGGCGCGAATTGGGGCGACGTTTCCGACGCAACCGCGCTGGCGACCCTGCGCGCGGCCGACGCAGCCGGCACGACGTTCTTCGATACGGCCGATGTCTACGGCATGGGCCGCAGCGAGACGTTGATCGGGCAATTTCTCAAAGAGCTCGCGCCGTCGCGCCGCAGCAACGTCTTCGTGGCGACCAAGCTTGGGCGCTTTAGTCCGCCCGGTTGGCCAGAAAATTTTACGCGTGCGGCGGTGCGCCAGCACACCGAGGCGTCGTTGCGGCGGCTCGATATCGAGCGCGTCGATCTCACGCAGCTGCACTGCGTGCCGCCGGAGATCATGGCTCAGGGCGAGATTTTCGAGTGGCTGCGCGAACTCCAACGCGAAGGAAAAATCGGCGCGTTTGGCGCGAGCGTCGAATCCATGGACGAAGCGCACGTGTGTCTGCGTCAGTCTGACCTCGCCGCGCTCCAGATCATTTTCAACCTTTTCCGCCAGAAGCCCATTCACACGCTCTTCGCGGCGGCGAAAAAACAAAACGTGGCCCTCATCGTGCGTCTCCCGCTGGCCAGCGGCTTGCTCGGCGGCAATATGACGCCCGCGACGACGTACCCCGCGAGCGATCACCGCCATTTCAAAGCCGACGGCCAGAAATTTAACGTCGGCGAAACCTTCGACGGCCTGCCCTTCGCGACAGGCGTGGCGCTGGCCGATGCACTCAAGCCGCGCGTGCCTGCGGGGCTGACGTTGCCGGAGTTGGCGCTGCGCTGGTGTCTGGATTTCGCCGCGG
>CAJAFD010000192.1 GCA_903938935.1 uncultured Opitutia bacterium | reverse complement strand
CGGTTGGGGCGCGGTGATGGCGCAAGCCGGTGCGGCGGGAAAACTGGCGTGGTTGAACACGTCGTTCACGTTTTCGGCGCCCTTCAATATCTGGATGGGCGTGATCGGCGGGACGGTGATGGTGCTCTCCACGCACGGCGCGGAACAATTGATCGTGCAGCGTGTGCTCGCGTGTCGCGACGTCGCGGATGGGCGCAAGGCGCTCGCGCTGAGCGCGGTGCTAATCTTTCCGTTGTTTTTAATTTTCCTGCTCGTGGGTGTGATGCTCTGGGCGTTTTACCAAGGACATCCGTTTCAAATTCCGCTCCCGGAGGCGCGGCCAGGGATCAAGTCCAACGACTTCATTTTCCCGATTTTTATGATGACGGAAGTGCCGCACATCTTGAAGGGGTTTTTGATCGTCGCGATTTTATCGGCGGCGATGTCGTCGATCAGTTCGGCGATCACGTCGTTGGCGTCGGTCTCGACGATGGATTTTGTGAAGCAGATCGTGAAGGGTCGCGACGAGGAATATTTCCTGCGGTTTAGCAAAATCTCGACGGTGTTTTGGGCGGCGGTGCTCGTGGGCACGGCGTGGCTGACGCGAGAAGTGACGTTTGTGTTGAACGCGGCGTTTTCGTTGCGCGGACTCACGGCGGGGGCGTTGCTCGGCTCGCTGATTATCGCGCTGTTTTGGAAACGCCTCGGTGCGCGCGCTACGATGGCCGGGATGACGGCGTCGCTCGTGGTGATGAATCTGATCTACTGGCCGGCGAACGTGGCGGTGACGAAGGACTGGTGGCTGCGGACGTTTGGCGCCGAGGTGTTTTGGCCGTGGTTCACGCTGATCGGTACGCTCGTGACGCTGGGCGTCGCTTGGGGCGTGGCGCGCATGTGGCCGGAGCGGGCGGCGAAGTCAGTTGAGAGCTGAAGGGTCGAAGGCGCGGAAGAGCGAGCGAGCTTGCCCCCTTTGAGTCGATTGATTCGTTCCGGTGCATGGATCCGCTGACCCACACTCTGCTCGGTGCTAGTCTGAGCTTGGCCTGTTTTGGTCGGCGCGTGGGGCGGGCGACGGCCGTGGGTGTGGGCGGGGCGGCGGGAGCGGCGCCGGATCTCGACGTGTTGATCGGCAGTGCGACGGATCCGTTGCTGGCGGTGGAGTTTCACCGGCACTTCACGCACGCGTTGCCGTTTGCGCCGGTGGGCGCGGCGGCGCTGGTGGGGCTTTTGGCGATTTATCGGCCCTGGCGCGAGCAGTGGTGCGGGCAAGGGTGGGCGGTGTGGGGCTGCGCGCTGGTGGCGTGGGTGAGCCATGCGCTGCTGGATGCGGCGACGAGTTATGGTACGTTGTTGCTGTGGCCGTTGACGGACCGGCGCTACGGTTGGGATTTTGTCGCGGTGGTGGACCCGGCGGTGACGGTCGCGCTGGCGATCGGGCTGGGGTTTGCGTGGCGCCGACGGTCGGCGGCGTGGGCGATTGCGGGTTTGGTCGTGGCTGCGGGCTATCTGGGAATGGGCGTGATGCAGCACGGTCGGGCGGTCGCAGCACAGGCGGTGGTGGCGGCGGAGCGAGGTCATGTGCCGGAGCGGATCGAGGTGATGCCGACGCTGGGCAATGTGCTCGTGTGGCGGGCGCTCTACGAAGACGACGGCAAGATCTACGCCGATCGGGTGCGGGTCGGCTTGGCGGGCGATGCGAGTGTGCGGCCGGGTTGGGCTTTGGCGCACCTGCGGGAGGGCGACCTTACGCCGGCGGAACGGGCGCGGAACGAGCGGCGGTCGTTGGCACGGTTCACGTGGTTTGCCGAAGGCTGGGTGGCACGCAGCCCGGCGGATGCCACGGTGCTCGGGGACATGCGTTACTCGATGTCGACGGAGGCGTTTGATCCGGTGTGGGGCATCCGGTTCACGCCGCCGGGAGAGGCGGCGGAGGTGGCGTGGGTCAACCGTTCGCGGGAGCGACGGGTGAGCCCGCGGGAGCTTTGGGAAGAGCTGATGGGACGCGATCCGCGTTTCAGGTCGGTGACGATTCGCTCCGGCGGGCGCTGAGGCGGAAGTGGGTCGCGCACCTGCGCACGAAGGAGCGGGTCGATGTCGTCGTCTTAGCGATGCACATGGGGATCGCGGAGCTGATCGACGAAAAAATCCCGGGCTACAATTTCGATATCGCGGAGGGCGTGAGCTACGCGCTCGATCTGCGAAAGCCGTTTGGTGAGCGGATTGTGGATCTTACTTTCAAAGGGCAGCCGCTCGATCCGGCGAAGAAGTTGCGCGTCGCGACCAATAACTACCGACTCAACAGCGGTGGCGGCTACGTGATGTTTAAGGATTGCCCGGTGGTCGTGCGTTCGAGCACGGAGATCCGCGATCTCATCATCGACTGGGTCGAGCGGAACGGTGCGATCCCAGCGGAGCCGCGGGGAATTGGCGGCTCTTGCCGCCGTGAGCGAAAGGGTGGCGTGCGGCTTCCTTTTAAAGCGTCGCTCCCATGGAGCTGGGTCGCGTGATCCGAGCGAAACGCGGCGGGTTAGGCAGAGTCCGACGATCTTGAATCAATCAGTTTTTGAAATCGGTGCTGGGGCGAACGAGATCGAGTTCCTTGATCCAGGCGTTGCGGTAGCGGACGTCGTGGCCCTCGCATTGGAGTTTCAGCGGGCCGGGGACGTCGGTGATGCCCTTGCCCCCATCGTTGCCGCCGTCGAGGCCGGAGTTGGCGCCGCCCCAGACTTGTTGGATGACTTGGTTGCCGTGGACTTTGATACCGTTGAAATAAATTGTGACGCGCGCGGGCTCGGTGCGGACGCCGTCTTTGAAGCGCGCGGCGCGGAATTGGATGTCGTAGGAATTCCACTGCCCGAGCCCTTTGTAGGCGAAGTAGGGCGAGGGGGTTTCGTTGATGACGGCGCCCATGCCGTGGGTGGTGGCGTCGCTGTCGCAGATCTGAATTTCGTAACGATTTTGGAGATACACGCCGCTGTTGCCGCCGGGTTTGCTGACAAGAAACTCGATGTGTAGGCGGAAATCACGGTAGGTTTTTTTCGTGATGATGTCGGCGGCGCCGTATTTCCCGCCGGCGGCGGCGGGGTCGTCGGTCATGAGCGCAGTGGCGCCGGGTACGACGGGGTCGGGCACAATCTGCCACTTGATGGGAAGCGCGGAGGCGAAGCGCGGGCCGGTCCAGTAGGTCCACTTCGCGTCGAGCGTTTCGCGGGTGCCGTCGAGGAGGACTTCAGCGCCGGCGAGGGGTTTGGCGCCGAGGCCGATCTCGGCATGGGCGGGTGATGAGAGCAAGACGGCGAGGGTGAGGGCGACGAGTGTCGCGAGGGGGCGAAGCGATTTCATGGTAGGGACGAGGCGGTGGGGTTAATGCGTTGGTAGATCGAGTGGTCTACGAAGTGGTCGTAGAGCCACTCGGCTTTTTTGAGCGTGCTGATCTGGGCAAAGCCGAGGCGACGGACGAGCGCGGCGGCGCGGTGATTTTCGGTGGCGACGGCGACGATGACGCGGTCGACTTTGAGTTGGTTGAACGCGTGCTCGATCACGACCTGGCAGGCGGCGCGCATGATCCCGCGGCCCTCGGCGGATGGGACAAGCCAATAGGCGGGGAAGGCGACGCGGTTGGCCCAGTCGATACGGTTGTGCCAGATGACGCCGACGAGCTCGCCGGAGGACCAGATGCCGGCGGCGTAGGCGCGAGTTTTTTCGCGGTCGCGCAGGGCCTCGGCGATAAATTTCTGCGAGTGAGAGAGCTTCGTAGTGGCGTCGACCCATGGTAGCCACGTGCGGAGCGATTTGCGGTTGGCGTCTACGAGGGCGAAGAGCCTGGGAGCATCGGTGAGCTGGAGCAGACGCAGCTCGAGGCCGGGATGAATGTGGTGGCGCAACATCGCGCCGAAAGGATGCGCGCGGGTGGGGTGCGGGTGGCAACGTCGGAGTTGGGCCGACGTGGCGCGCGCGGGTCTTTTTAACGCGGCGTCGTTTCAGTCGTGGGTTCGACGGCGGGTCTGACGGTGCCGGCGGGGGTCGCGGGGGTGGTGGTGGGTCGGGCATCGCGCTCGCGTGGGCGGGAGTCGCGGCGCTCGTCGGCGGGGCGCGTCGGGCGCGGAGTTTCCGGCGTTCGCGTGGGGCGGGGTGTATCGGAGCGCGGGGTGTTGTTGCGCGGGTTATCGTTGCGTGGGGTATCGTTCCGCGGAGTTTCAGGTCGAGACGTTGCGGGGTTCGCGGCGGGGCGTTCGCGGCGGGTTTCATTGGGGTTGGGCCGGACGCGGGTGGGTGGTGGTTGGGTGACGGGTGGCGTCGTGACGGTGGGAAGCGTGGCCGGCTTGGTGGTGGGCGCGGTTGTAGAACGCGGGGTGGGATAGTCGGTGCGGAGGCGTGGACGAGGCTGGGGCTCGCGCTCGTTTTGATGCGGGCGCGTGTTGCCGGATGGGTGCTCGTGCGCACCACGCATGGGGCGCGGGTAAATCACGATGGGTTGTGGGCGCGGTCCGGAGATCACGCGCGGGGAATTGTAGCGATGCGCGGGTGCGCGCCAAGGTTGGGCGATGGAGAGCGTAGCGCCGGGATGGAGGGGGCGGTTGGGGAAGGTGGGGCGGACCCAGGTGGGGTGGGGGCGTTGCCGCCAGTTGCCGACCCAAATGGTGCGGCCGGACCAGTCGCAATCATAGCTGAGCCACGCGCCGGTCGCGAAGCCGACGCCGAAGTACAGGTAAGGCGTGTTCCAACCTGGTGAGCGCGTGACGTAGACGATCTCGGGATCGTAGCGGGGTACGTAGATGACGGCGGGTTGCGCGGGCTCGATGAGGATGATTTCTCCCTCGGTCACGATTTTTTGTTCGGGCGTGTCGATGAGCGTACCGGCGGCGCGGGCGCGGGTGCGAAGACGCTGGATGGCTTGCATCACCTCGGCGGGTTGGGCGAGGAAGACCTCGCCGAGCTGTTTGGTCCAAGCGAGATTTTCGTCGAGCCACTTGATGATGTCGGGATAACGCGCGAGGCTGCGGACGCTTTCATCCCAAGGCTGAGTCTCGAGCGGAAGTGAAGTGGCGTTTGCCGCAAGAAATCGGGCGGCAAGGACAATGTCGGAGGGTGCGGTAGTGGCTGGTAAAATGAGCGCGATCAGGGCGTCGGGATAAAGGGCGACGGGGCCGAGCAAGGTCTCAAGTTGGGCGGGCTCGAGTTGTGGCGCGGTAGGGTTGCCGGTGGTGGTGGCGGCGGGCGGCTGCGCGGGCGTGCCGGTTTGTGCGCGGTTGACGGCGGGAAGTGCGAACGCGGCGAGCGCGAGGCTGAGCGGCAATAAGCGGGGGCGGGGGTTCATTGAGATTAAGGGTGAACGCTAACCTAGACCGTAACGGATAGCCAATGTTGCTGCGACTGGATCCGGCGGGGTTGAAACGGCTGCAATTTCAGGCGCTCCCCTGTGCTCAACGCCAATAGCCCTGCACGTAAACATAGCCGCGATCATGCCGACTCCAATGCGGGGCCACATAGTACCGATAACGCGGTGGTGGTGTGACCCAAGAGCCTGGAATCCAGACGTAGGCGCCGCGGCCATCGTAGAGCCAATGGCCCTCGACCCAAATGGCATTGCGGCCGGTCGGCCGGGGCGTGTTTATCCGGGCGGGTGGAGGTGGCGTCGTGGGTGGTTGCGCGACGACGACTCGGGTGGTCGCTTGTTTTTCCGAGGTGTAAAGCGTGCCGCGTTGGTGATCGAGGTTGTTGCCAATGGTTCCGCCCAGGGCGGCACCGGCGATACCGCCGATGACCGCTCCGCTCGCGGCGTTACGTTGGCCACTGTTGTTGCCGATGATGGCGCCAGCGAGGGCGCCCACGGCCGCACCGCTGACGGCGCCTTGTTGGGTGTTGGGTCCGACCCCGACGCAGCCGGTGAGAAACGTGGCGACACAAAGTACGCCGAGGACCGAAAGAGAGGGTTTCATCGTGCTCACTGAGACGGTGATTAGCTGCGGGTAGTTCCCTTAGGCGGTCGGATTTTCTGAGTATGTTGACTGAGCTGAGTTTGCGGGAGTTGGCGGGTGCGGGATTTTGTGTTCAGGTAGATTGATGAAAACACTTTTGCTCGTCGGGGCCACGGGTTTGGTGGGGCTCGAGGTGGTGCGGCAAGCACTCGCTGACCGGGCAATCGAGCGGGTGGTGGCTTTGACGCGCCGGCCGCTGGAGCTGCGGCATCTGCGCTTGGAAAATCAGGTAGTGGATTTCGATGCGCTGCCGACGGAGGCAGCATGGTGGAACGTCGATGCGGTGATCTGCACGCTCGGGACGACGATGCGCCAAGCGGGCTCGCGGGCGGCGTTTCGCAAAGTTGATCATGATTATGTGCTGGCGGTGGCGCGACAGGCGCGGGCGCACGGCGCGGAGGTTTTTGCGCTCACCTCTTCGCTCGGGGCGAAGGCGGGCTCGGGGAATTTTTATCTGCGAACGAAAGGTGAAATCGAGTGCGACTTGGCGGCGGAGGGTTTTACGTCTCTGACGTTCGTGCGGCCTTCGTTAATCGGCGGCAAACGCGAGAAGCAACGGTGGGCCGAGGCGCTCGGGTTGAAGGTGTTTGCTGTGATGGCGCCGGTGCTGCCGCGGCGGTATCGGATCGCGCCGGCAGAACGGATCGCGGCGAGTTTGTTGGCCGCGGTGCGGGCGGGGCTGCCGGGGGTGCGCGTGGTGGAATCGGAAGCGATTTGAGCCGGTGCCTGCGCAGGCTTTGATTTTATTTATACGAATTTTCTCACCGGGCCCGATGATGTTTACGCTGGAATTCTCCAGCTCGCACGCCGCCGCCGAGGTGGCGATGAAACGCAAATCGTGAACGGCGATTCGATCAGGTACGTTTTCCCGATAAAGTTGCGGTGGCACGCGCGATTTATGGTAGCGTCGCCTCAGCGTGACGTGGTGGCAGCCTTTGCGGCGGCGTCGGCGGCTTTTTTAGCTTTGAGGCTGTCGGTGTAGGATTTGTAGAGCGCGCGCCAGTTGCGGCCGTTGCTGATGAGAAATTGTTCGGACTTGGTTTTGTAGATCTCAAAGATCACGGAGATCTGGTTCATGTTTTTGAAGTCGATCGCGCGTTCGCGGGCTTCCTTCAGGTAGCCGAGGATCGTGGTGGCTTCGGCGGCCGTGAGGTCGGGCACGATGGCTTGGTAGCCTTTCATAGTGAAGGGGACTTTGCCGACGGTGTATTTGTCGAGGACGGCCTCGACTTGGGCTTCGGTGAGCTCGCGGCGCAGGCCGGTCATGAGGTCGGCGTGATAGGATTTGGGCTGGGCGGAATTGGCGATGACTTGGCGGTCGAGTTCGCTGAGGGGCAGGCCGGTGACGGGGTTGATGCCGGCGGGCACGGTCGACGGTGGGTGGGCGTTGTGCCAGTCGCGGATGGCGCGCAGGTGGGTGCTGATCACGGCCGCGACGCGGGCGGTTTTAGCGGGGTCGTTGAGCGCGAGGGAGTCGGCCCAGCTGACGGCTTTTTTATCGGCCTCGAGATCGGATTTGGCGCGGGCCTCCGCACCCGCGGGAAGAGCCGCGGGATTTTGGGCGGCGGCGTGGTGGATGAGCGCGAAAGAGACGAGTGCGGCGAGAATGTGGCGCATGGGATGTTTGGGGTGTGGCGGTAAGACGAGCGACGTAGCGTAAAGGATCGTTGGCGAGGATGATTTATCGTGTCGTGGGTGGAGTTTGCGGAACCGCGCCAAGTGACGATCATGAATAGGCTGGGGCAAATCGCGCCGGCGCGGTTTTTGTACGCCGAACGTACGCGGGACGGCAAAATCGTGCTCGATTTCAACCGCGCGGTGAATCCGCCGTGTGCGTTTACGCCCTTTGCAACGTGTCCCTTGCCGCCGCCCGAGAATCGGTTTCCCGTGCGCATCGCGGCCGGAGAGAAAAATTATCGCGGAGCGCATTGAAGGGCGCAGGGTGTTGGGAAACGTTAGCAGCCGATCCGTCGGGGCGGGCAGGAAAAGAATGCAGTCGTGACCGGCGGGAAATTCGCGGACAGTGTTCGCTTCGCGCGGCCCTCCAGCCCGCTTGCACCCATGAAAATCAAATCCGCCGTATTCGAAGTCAGTAAGCCCGATCTGAAGTCGTGTCCTAATTGGAACCGGCCGGAGTTTGCTTTCATCGGTCGCTCCAACGTCGGCAAATCTTCGCTGATCAACCTCCTCGCAGAGAAACGCGAGCTGGCGATGGTCTCTGATACGCCGGGCAAGACGAAGTTGATCAATTTTTTTATCATGAACGGCTCCTGGTGCCTCGTGGATTTGCCGGGCTACGGCTACGCGAATGTCTCCAAGCAGGCCCGTTTCGGCTTCAACGAGGCCGTGGCGGATTATCTCGAGCAGCGGGAAAATCTCCGCTGCGTGTTCGTGCTCATCGACTCTCGTCTGCCGCCGCAGGAGATCGACGTGGAGTTCCTGCGCTGGCTCGGGAGTTGCCGCACGCCGTGCACGCTCGTCTTCACGAAGGCGGACAAACAATCCGCGACCCAGACGGCGGCCAACGTGAAAGTTTTCATGGCGAAACTCACGGCCTGGCGCGAAGAGCCGCCGTCGTTCATCGTGAGCTCCTCGAAAACCAAGAGCGGGCGGATGGAAATTCTTAAGGCAATCGAAGCCTATCTCACGACGCAGGGTTGAAGGCGCCCGCGCGGCTCGGCGAAGACTCGGGGCAGCGCGCGGGATTCACGGCGCGATCGCGATCGATCCACGTCGCTCAAACTCAGGTCGCTCGCGGCTTGCCGTGCGCAGCAGGCGCGAACACGTTTTTATTTCTCGGCCATGTTTAATCCCTACGAATCTCGCGACGACCATCAGCCTGTGACTTGGGTGCGCGGTTATCCTGTCTTTGCGGCGCACGTGATCGTGGCGGTTTTTGTCGCGTCGATGTTGGTGACGACGCTTTTCAACGCCTTGGGCCTGACGGCACTTTTGGGCTGGTTGCCGTTTAACAGCGCGGCGGTGCTGCACGGGGAAGTTTGGCGCATCGTCACGTATGGCTTCGTGAATCCGCCGAGCCTGAGCTTCGTGGTCGATATGTTTATGATCGTGTGGTTCGGGCGCGAAGTGGAACGCGTGTTTGGGCGCCGCTCGTTTCTGAGTCTTTACGCCGGAGTGTACTTGGTGACGCCGCTGATTTTTACCGCAGTCGGGACGTGGTTGCCGGCGTCGTGGTCGGGCGGGGCGGGTGCGCTCGCGTTGTTTGTCGCGTTCGCCGTGATCTATCCGGAAATACCGACATTTTTTAATCTTAAAGCGGGGTGGGTGGCGGCGATTCTCGTCGGGCTTTACTCATTGATGGCGCTCGGGTCGCGCGATTGGTCGCGTTTAATCATGCTTTGGTCGACGACGGGTTGGGCGCTGGCGTTTGTACGTTGGAAACAAGGGCGCCTGACCTTGCCCGCGATCCGTTGGCCGAAAATTTCACTCGGGCAAAAAAAGCCCCAATTGCGCGTGGTGCCCGATCTCGTGCGCACGGTGGAGCCCAAGCGCGTCGATCCCGTGCGCCCACGCGTGCTCGATCAGACGGCCACGAGCGAAGTGGACGCGCTCCTCGATAAGATCGCGCAGTCGGGCATCGGCAGTCTCACGGAAAAAGAGCGCGCTCGGCTCGAATCCGCGCGCGCGGAGTTGCTTAAAAAGCGCTGATCAAGGCGCGGGCGTGACCGTGTACGTCGCGCCAGCCTTGGTTGGAAAATCGACGTTCACCGTCGCACGCAGCCTGACCACGGGCAACGCGGCCGCATCGGCGATCTCGGGCGAGCCGGCCGCGACCGTGGCGAAAAACGCGTTAGGATTCACGCCACGGGCGGGCGTGGGTTGAGCGTCAGTGATGCTGACGGGCGTGGCGGTGCGGAGACGCACGTTGCCGCCGAGTGCGGAACGAATCACGGCGCGGGTGAGTTTGCCCTCGGCCCAAGCGAGATCGATTTCGAAGCCGCCGCGGGCTTTGAGGCCGGTAACCGCGCCACTTGGCCAGGCCGAAGGGAGCGCCGGCAGGAGCTGGAGGACGCCGGCGTGGCTTTGTACGAGCATTTCCGCGATACCGGCGGTGTAGCCGAAGTTGCCGTCGATCTGAAACGGCGAGTGCGCGTCGAAGAGGTTGCGATACAAGCCGCCGCCTTTCATCGACGTCTCTGAGGTGCCGACGAGATTGAAGAGATTTTTGATGATGATGTAGGCGTGATCGCCGTCGAGTTGGCGGGCCCACATATTGATTTTCCAACCCATGGACCAGCCCGTGGCTTCGTCACCGCGGAGCTCGAGGGTGCGGGCGACGGCGCGAAAGAGCTCGGGCGTGGTGTCGGGATTGATCTGGTTGCCCGGGTGAAAACCGTAGAGGTGCGAGAGGTGACGGTGCTTCGGGTCCGTCTCTTTATAGTCGTTGCGCCATTCTTGGAGCTGACCGCGGGCGCCGATGCGGTAGGGCGCGAGGCGGGCGAGTTTTTCGCGGAGTTCGGTGACGAGGGCGGGGTCGCGGCCGAGGAGTTCGGCGGCGGCGATGGTGCGGGTGAAGAGTTCGCGGATGATGGCGAGATCCATCGTGGCGCCCTGGGTGATGGCGGCGGATTTGCCGTCGGCAGCGATGAAGGTGTTTTCGGGCGAGGTGCTGACAGGGGTGACGAGCCGGCCGTGCTCGTCGGGGACAAGCCAATCGGCGTTGAACTCGGCCGCGCCTTTGAGGAGCGGGTAGGCTTCGTCGGCGAGAAATTTGCGGTCGCCGGTGAAGAGCCAGTGTTCCCAGTGGTGGGAGGTGAGCCAGCCGGCGGCCATGTTCCAAAAGGCGGAGGTGGCGCGGCCGTCGACGGGAAAACTGTCGCGCCAGAGCGACGTGTTGTGATGCGCGACCCAGCCGCGGCGGTGATACATGTCGCGCGCGGTCCGGGCGCCGTTGGCGGCGGTC
This sequence comes from uncultured Opitutia bacterium, assembly GCA_903938935.1. GTDB lineage: Bacteria > Verrucomicrobiota > Verrucomicrobiia > Opitutales > Opitutaceae > Tous-C4FEB. The sequence continues at coordinate 8,386 of CAJAFD010000192.1, read as the reverse complement.
TCGCGGGTGAGGCGGAAGAGAGGTTCGTGGAGCTCGGAGAGGTTGGTGGTCTCGGCGGCCCAGTAGTTCATCTCGGCGTTAATGTTGGTCGTGTAGCTCGAGGCCCAGGGCGGGATGACTAGGTCGTTCCACTTGCCTTGGAGGTTGAGTGGTTGGGTGCCGACGCGGGAGCCCGCGATCATGAGATAACGTCCGTACTGAAACAGGAGCGCGGCGAGGGCGGGGTCGCCGGTCTGGCGAAAGGCCGGGATGCGGGCGTCGGTGGGGAGTTTATTTTTGGCGACGTCGCCGTCGAGGCGGAGCGAGACGCGATTGAAGAGCGCGGAGTAATCGGCGAGATGGCGTTCGCGGAGCGTGGCGTAGGATTGCGCGGCGGCTTCGCGCAGGTCGTGCGTGGTGCGCAACGCGGGATCGAGGCCCTCGCGGCTGGGGCTTTTATCGGGGCCGTTGAAACTGCTGGCGGCGGTGACTAAGATCGTGGCCTCGGTGGCGCCTTCGACGCGGAGGGCGTCCGCCTCGACGCTGAGTTTGCCATCGGTGCGGATGGTGAGGCGGGCTTCGAAGAACGTGCCCTTGCCGTCGATGTCGGCGCCGTAGAGGACTTGGGCGGCGTGCGGGCGGCGGGTGCCGTCAGGTTGGTAGAGCTCGGGATATTTGTGTTGGTCGCCCCATTGCTCGATCGTCTTGAGCTCGCGGCGGCTGACATAGCCGGGGACCTGGCCGCGGAAAATGAGTTCGTCGTCGGCCGTGGCGGATTTGGCGGTGGGGTGGACGGATGAAAACGAAGTTTTGAAAGCGAGGGTGCCGGGTTGGTCCGTGCGGAGGCGGAGTGCGATGACTTGGTCGGGTGCGCTGGCGAGGTATTCCCGCGTGAACGTCGCGCCGTCGCGGCGAAAGCTCACGCCGGCGGTGGCGGTGGTGAGATCGAGCCAACGGCGATAATCGGTCACCGCACCGTGGCCGGTGAAATCGAGCCAGAGATCGCCGAGCGGTTGGTAGCACTGTTGGTTACGACCGAGCCAGTTTTTGGTGACGTAGGTATCGGCTTCGGCATTTTTGCCGGCTTTGATGAGGGCGGTGACGTGATCGAAATCTTGGGTGAGATCGAGCGAACGAAGATCGGCGGGTGGCTCGCCGGAGGTGAGCGTGTCTTCGTTGAGCTGGAGGTGTTCGCGGAGTGGACCGCCGTAAACCATGGCGGCGAGGCGGCCGTTGCCGAGCGGGAGCGCATCGGTCCATTTCTCGGACGGTTGATCGTACCACAGCGTAAGCGGGTCGCCGGGCGCGGCGGAGGAGATCGTACTTATAGCGGCTAGGACTACGAGAAACGTGGCGGTGGGAAGGCGGCGGGGTTTGGCCATCATAAAGGTGATGATACGAGTGTGCTAAGAATGTCGCGCGAGAAACGCGAAAACGGCGCGACGGCAAAAAATCATGCGCCTGCTGCGTCGAGGCGAAGTGCGAGGTGTGGCGGTTCTGATCTGCGGAGTTTTCAACCGGAAGCGCACGAGGATTTCCGGTGGGCGGATGCGTTCACGCGTCGGTGGGGACGCGTTTTTTACGGGCGCGGGTGACGAGATAAATGATAAAGGCGGCCGCGAGCCAGAGCGCCGGCGGGGCAGGGGTTTCGCGAAAAGCGAGGGCGGTGTTTTGGCCGAGCTTTTGTTTTTCGCTCGCTTCAAGGGTGCGCCATTGGGCGGAATTTTCGACGACGATGTAACTGGTCGTGGTTAGAAGGACGCCGGTCTCGCGACTGGCTTGGACGAGGGATTTGAGGTCGGTGGCGGCGTCGCCGGGCGAGCGGGCGTGGTCATTTTGGCGAAGTTGGAGCGCGAGGGCACGCGTCCAAGGCGTCGCGGTGGTGGACGCGTTGAGATCGGGCACGGCGCGCCACTCGGCGTAGGCGGGGGACCAATAAGTCAGCGCGACGGTGGGTGCGGCTGTTGACGGGAAGCGCACGGCGTGGGCGGGATGGAGCGGGCGTTGCGCATCGCCGAGGCGGAGCAAGGGAGTCGCGTCGGCGGCGGGCGCGAGATGGCTGAGCCAAGTGCCGTCGGCGCCGAGTTCGTGGAGTTCGAGGGCGGGGACGAGATCGGACCAGGCCTGAGTGAGGTTGAGGTCGAGCGTGCGGGGTTCGGCGTGTCGACTGAGGATAACGAAGATCGGGCGGGCAGCGGGCGCGTTGGAAGCGGTATTGAGGTCGAGGTCACGGTGTTCGCGGAGGGCGTGGGCGAGCGCGAGGTCAAGGGCGAGTCCGCCGGAGGTCGGAAGCTTGGAACTGAAGTCGAGGGCGGGCGCGGCGATGAGCGCTTCGAGCGAGCTCAGCGGAGTAACGAGTTGGTAAAGATCATGGTGGGCGAGGGTGATGCGCGCGTTTGCGGCGGCGGGAAATTTTTTACGGACGGCGCGGAGGGCGGTGTTGAGATCGCCATGGTAGGCGTAGGCGAGCGAGCGGTCGATGATGAGGTGGAGGTAAGGGGCGCGTTCGACGACAGGAAGGTTGAGGCCGTCGAGGTGGCCGGTGGCGACGGTGGTTTGCGCATCGTGCGTGAGTTGGGCGCGGGTCAGCGTGCCGAGTTGGGCGAGGAATGCGGCGGGATCGAGCAGTGGCGTGGCAAGGGCGGCGGTAGGGATCGTGCCGGGGACGAGGAAATCGATTTCGACGGTGGCAGGCTTGTTGGCCTCGATCGGGAACACGCGGAGTTCGAGTTCCTCGGGCGTGCGGTAAAAGAGCAGACCGGGATCGCGGCGCTCTTGGTCGCGGATCATGGTGTAAACCCAGAGCGCCGTTTTTTTCTCGAAGATACGGCCGGGCACGGCGACTCCGTTCATGTGGAGGCGGAAGCCGTGGACGAAAATCCCCGAGGGCAACGGGAGTGTTTTTAGATATTCCGCGGCGGAGGTAGAATTGGCGGAGTCGAGATGGTTGAGCGTGAGAGCAAGGGTGATCGTGGTGGCGTTTTCACCGGCAGAGTTGGCGTGCGCGGTGAGTTGCGTGACCTCGACATTGCGGTTGGGCGCGCCGGCGCGCGGCATGCGCGTGCGATCGCGCACGCTGGAGCGTCGTGCTGGGAGCTCGGCGCGGAGGTTGCGGGTGAAGTTGGATTTTTCGTGGGAGCCGGTGGCGCCTAGGAAGGTGGTTTCGAGACGGCCGAGTTTGTCGTCGGGTAGGACGAGATCGTCGAAGACGAGCCAAGCGTAAGCATCGGAAAGAAGCGGATAATAGATGCCTTTTTTGTAGTTCCGGTGGCTGACGAGAGCGCGTCGAAGGTTGGGGAGGCTGGAAGGGTAGCTGAGATTGCCGGGCTTAATTGCAGGCGTAAAAACGTAGTCGAGCGCGGCGTGGAGCGCGGCTTTGTCGGCGACAGCGCGGGCCAAGAAAAATCCGGGCAAGAGTGAGGCGCAGGCGAGGCCGAGTAACACGAGGCGGGCGGGGCGCAGGTTGAGGCTCGGGCTATGGCGCGCTTGGTTGAGCAGATGGAGCTGCAGCACGAAAAGCACGGTCGGGCTGAGCACGAGAAACCCCACGCCAAAGAAGATGACAGCGAGCAGCGAGAACGGGGTGTAGGGCAGGAAGACGATGAAGAAATACAGCGAGAAGGGAAACGTGGCGCACAACAGGGCGAAGCTCAGGCGCGGGCGGGCGGCGTGTTGGAACGAGGTGAAGAGCAGGATCGCGGCGTTGACGGCGACGAGCGCGTAAACTTCCCGCGCTTGGAAATCCTCGGGGAATGGGATCAATCGATTGAGCAGTAGTCCCAAGAAGGGAAACACGCCGGCGAATAAAACGATCGCGATGCGCTCGCCGTGGCGGAGCGAAATTTTAATTTTGCGGAGGCCAAATAATAGCACGCGGACGAGGCTCACGAAAAACACCACCGAGAGGACAACCACGAGACTTACCATGATCGTCGGGCTAAGCTTCGTGAATATTTCGACGATGCTTAGAATTATAAATCCTGCGTTTAACAGAATCGGCGAGAGGGCGAGTAAACCAACGCTGATCACGATGCTCTGTTGCAGGGAGGGAGTGTGGCTGAAACTCGCGAGTCGGAACACCCCGAGCGCAAGCGGGAGCATCACGAAGGAAAATTGGTTATAGAAAAAACGCTCATAAGTGTAGATCCAAACCGTGACGCTGGGCGGTAAGATTTTTTCATACGTCGCAAGAGCGAACGATAGATAGGCGACTTGAATCGCTATGGCAGCGAGCGGGACGGCCCAATCCGCGTGACGGTGCAACCTCGACGGCGGTTGCATCCGCAACCTAAGCGTCGCGACGCAGAGGCCCAGACCGGCGAGGAGGTTGATCAGGCCGACGAGGCCGAGGCGGTGGGCGGCCGCGAGCTGGGCGGCGTCCATGTTGCCCGAGATGAGGCGATAGCCCTGAAGATTTAGCGCGAGCAGGATACCGAGCGGCAGCACCCAAAGCCAGAAAAGCGCAGCGGGCCCGACCAGCAACGCGGGCAGAAGTGGCGGTGTCGGTTTTAGCTCAGGCGGTTGATTTGAGAGTGCGGGTGCGTCCATACATTTCGAGGAGAAGATTGAGTGCGATCAATGCGGGTAAAAAAACGGCGACCCCAAAAAACAGGTGCAAAAAGGCATCGTAGGTTTCGGGCAACCGCGCCCCCAACCAGCGATGTGCAGCGGTCACGCCGACGATACGCAGGGCGTTGATAAAAACCGTGAGCGGGAGCGCGGCGAAAAGGCCGACTAGCAACGCTGCGAACGCGGTTTGGCCTTGGCGGACGCGCTGCCACGTCAAGAGCGCCACGACCATCAGGTAATAATCTTTAGCGCTGCACGCTGCGGTCACCGCGATCACGCTGGATGAACTCGTGAGCAACCAGCCCTCGGCGATTCGCCCCACGGGCATGCCGGTCAAAAACCCGGTGAGTCGAGCCGCGCCCGCAGCAAACAAGGAAAGTTCGAGCGCCGGAAATTGTTGGAGGATGACGGTCCCTATGAGCATGGCCGCACCGGCGGCGGCAAGGGCGCGAAGCTCGCGCGGTGGGATAAAAACAGACATGGCGAAATGACTTTTTGGCTCCCGGAACTTCGGAGCCGTAACGATTGCCAACGACGAATGGAGTGGGGGTTCGTCGCGTTTGGTAGGCTGTTCGTACGATAGGGCCGTGATCGCGAGCTATACGTCGCGCTCAACGCGTGATCAAAAGCTCAATCCCGCGCCACAGCGTCTCGGCAATGCGAGCGTGGCCGGCGGGGTTGGGGTGAATCGCGTCGACCTGGTTTAACTCGGGCCGGCCCCCGACGCCTTCGAGCAAAAAGGGCACGAGCGTGAGATTATTTTGGCGGCGAGGGTGGGATACATCGTCGCGAAGGCGCGCGCGTAATCTTCCCCCATGCTCGGCGGCATCATCATGCCGGCGAGGACGATTTTAGCCGCGGGATAGCGGGCGCGCACGCGGTCGATGATCGTCTGGAGATTTTTTTGAGAAACGGCGGGATCGACGCCGCGGAGCCCGTCGTTGCCGCCGAGCGCGAGGATAAAAATTTCGACCGGCTGGCGTAAAACCCAGTCGATGCGCCGCGCTCCTCCAGCGGTGGTCTCACCGCTGAGCCCGGCGTTGATGACGCGCCAACGCGGGGCCGAGTCCATAGCCGTCCGAGCTTGATCTAATTTTTGCTGGAGCAGCGCGGGGTAAGATTCGGCGGATGCATTTTCCAGACCGTAGCCCGCCGTGATGCTGTCACCGAAGCAGATCACGTTGCGGGTGCTGGCTTCGGCGGCGTGGAGGGCACAAAATTCTTGGCCCGCGAATGCCATTAAAAATCCCCATAAAAACACGAGATGAACTGGGCGCGTTACCCAAAGAAGCGGAGTCATTTCTGGCTTTCGGTAGCTGAGTGTGTTTCTTGGCACTATAACGAAGATGACTAACGCACATATCTTGAAAGTCGAGTCTCTGACTAAACATTATCGTACTACCGCGGGCCCGCTGACGGTTTTGCGCGAGGTCAGCTTCGAGCTCGCGGCCGGAGCGAGTCTCGCGATCGTCGGGCCCAGCGGCAGCGGCAAGACGACCTTGCTCGGATTGTGCGCGGGCCTCGATCGCGCCACGGGCGGCACGGTCACGCTCGCAGGCAGCGAACTTGGTGCGCTCGACGAAGACGGCCGCGCGCTCGTGCGCAACGCGCACGTGGGGTTTGTGTTTCAAAATTTCCAACTCATTCCGACGCTCACGGCGCTCGAAAACGTGCTCGTGCCACTCGAGTTGCGCGGGGAAGGCGGCGCGGTGGTCGAGGCCGAAGCGACGGCGTTGCTCGGCCGCGTCGGCCTCGGGGCGCGTTGCGATCATTATCCCGTGCAGCTCTCCGGCGGCGAACAACAGCGCGTGGCGCTGGCGCGGGCGTTCATGAATCGGCCCAAAATTTTATTCTGCGACGAACCGACCGGTAATCTCGATGGCGACACCGCGGCGGCGATGGTGGAATTAATTTTCGGTCTCAACCGCGAGAAAGGCACGACGCTCGTGCTCGTGACGCACGACCTCGAACTCGCGAAGAAATGCGGTCGCATCCTGCGTCTGCGCAGTGGCGCGGTGGTGTCGGATGAAACGCTCGCGGCATCATGAGCTTCATTTTAAAAATGGCGTGGAGGGATTCGCGGGCTTCGCGGCGGCGTTTGTTGCTGTATGCGTTGTCCGTGGTGCTCGGGATCGCGGCGCTCGTCGCGATCGGTTCATTCACGGTCAATCTGAAGCAAGCCATCGACGATCAAGCGAAGGGCTTGCTCGGCGCGGATCTCGTGGTGACCTCGCGGGCGACTTTGAGCGAACCGGTACTCGCTTACACGGCGGGGCTCGGGGGCGAACGATCGCGCACGCGTGAGTTTTCTTCGATGCTGGTATTCCCGACCGCCAACGATGCCACGCGACTCGTGCAGGTGCGCGCGGTTGAAGCGAATTTTCCTTTTTATGGAAAATTTGAAACGGCTCCGGCTAGCGCCGCCGCCGAGTTGCAGGCCGGCCGGCCGGTCGTCGTTTTGGAGGAGACGCTGCTCACACAATTTGGCGTGAAAGTCGGTGACGTGGTGAAACTAGGCCAAGCGACGTTTACCATCGCGGGCGCGATTTTGAAAGTCCCCGGCGAGTCGGCGGCGATTGCGACCTTTGCGCCTCGCGCCTACGTGCCGCTCGAGTTGCTGACGACGACGGGATTGATGAATCGCGAGAGCATCACGCAGCACCGCGTGTTGATCAAACTGCCCGAGGGGCAAGACGCGGAGGCCGTGGAGCGCGCGATGAAATCAAAATTTACGAGTGAACGCCTCTCGTTTTCCACGGTGGCGGAACGCAAGCGCAACCTCGGGGCGGCGCTGACCAACATCGAAGGGTTTCTCAATCTCGTGGGTTTCGTGGCGCTGTTTCTCGGAGCGATCGGGGTCGCGAGTGCGATTCACGTCTATGTGCGCCAAAAAATCGCGACGGTGGCGGTGCTGCGCTGCCTCGGCGCGAGTGCGGCGCAGAGTTTTTCGGTGTATGTCGTGCAAGGCATCGCGCTCGGCATGTTTGGCGCAGTCCTCGGGGCGGCGCTCGGGATCACGTTGCAGGTGTTGTTGCCCGTCGTGCTGCAGGGAGTCCTGCCGATTGATGTGAATTTTTTCATCGCGTGGCCGGCCGTCGGTCGGGGCGTGGGAGCGGGGTTGGTGATTTGTTTTTTGTTTACGCTTTTGCCCTTGCTGGCGGTGCGGCGGGTGTCGCCGCTGGTGGCATTGCGCTCGGCTTTCATCGAGCGCACGGGCGCCGCCACCGATCCGTGGCGCATGATTTTGGGTGCGCTGATTCTCGCGGCGGTCACGGGCTTCGCTTATTGGCAAACGCGCAGCTGGCGAATCGGGCTCGGTTTCACCGGGATGTTGGTCGTGGGTTTTGGGGTGCTGGCCGGACTCGCTCAGCTCGTGGCGTGGGCGGCGCGGCGGTTTGTGCCGCGGAGTCTGCCGTATGTCGTGCGGCAAGGGATCGCGAATTTGCACCGGCCGAATAATCGCACGGTGTTGCTGTTGCTCTCGCTGGGCTTGGGCACGTTTTTGATTCTCACGCTGTACCTCACGCGCACGACCTTGCTCAACCAAGTCGATCTCGCGGGCGAGGGCGCCCGGCCGAATTTGTTATTTTTCGATATCCAGGACGACCAGATCGAACCGTTTAAGAAAATCGCTTCTGAGCAACATGCGCCCGTCATTCAATCGGCGCCGATTGTAACGATGAAGATTTCCGCGCTCAAAGGTCGGCCCGTGGATGAAATCATGCGGGAGCGTGAAGCCCCGCGCGCGACGGCGCCGGCACTCGAAAGTGACGCTGAGAAAAATGATGAACGTCGCCCTGCCGCCCGACCGCGCGGTGGCTCGAACGGGCGTAGCGGG
>CAJAFD010000191.1 GCA_903938935.1 uncultured Opitutia bacterium | reverse complement strand
CCGGGCGTGATGGATTTTAATTTCTTCGACGGACGTTTCCGCGTGTGGCTCGGCGAAGCCAACGACGTCGTGCAGGCCAAGAAAAAAGCCGTGCCTGAGGTCTGGACGCACTACGCGGTCACGCGCGACGCCGCTGGTTTTTTCCGCCTCTACATCAATGGCGAACTCGAAGCCACGAGCGCGGGCCCGAGCCAGTCGGTGTTTGTGGGCGCGAATGTCGGCCGCAGCCGGCTCAACCCCGCGAGCGGTACGACGGCCGGTTGGTTGGCGGAATATCGCGTGTGGAAACTCGCGCGCACGCCGCAGGAAGTGCGCGATCATTTTGATCGGAGCTTAGCCGACGTCGCTGGGGCGAATCGGCCCGCGGGTTTGGTCGAGGTGTGGGCGGGCGCGAATTGGGGTCTTTTAAAAGGCGCGGCGCGGGCCGAGGTGACGGACGATGCGCCGGTGTTGCTCACGGCGAAAGCCGCCGCGGCGCAGGCGGATAAGTTTGCTCGTTTCCGTGCGCTCGCGCAGCGCGCGGGTAATGCGGAGCAAGGTAAACAGACGTTCACGGCGCTCTGTCTCGCGTGCCACCAACAAGGCGGCAAAGGCGGCCAGATCGCGCCGCCGCTCGATGGTATCGGCAACACCGGCGTCGAGGCCCTGCTGCGTAACATCCTCACGCCGAGCGCGGCGATGGAGAGCGCGTATCGAACCTACCGTGTGGTGTTGAAAGACGGCAGCGTGCAGGATGGATTTTTGGCGAGCGAGTCGCCGGACGCCGTGGTGTTGCGCACGCCGGGCGCCGAAGACCGCCGCATCACGCGAAGCGAGATCCGCGCGACGAGTTATTTGAACCGCTCATTGATGCCCGAAGGCCTTTTGGAAGCCATGCCCCCCGAGCAAGTGAGCGATCTTTTTAGCTACCTCCAAACCCTGCGTTAAACCCGCGCGCCGCGTCCGAGGGCCGAGGGTAGGGCCGGTACCGAGGGTGGAGTGGGCCCGCTGGGCCCGTCGTGCTTGATCATGATGCAAGATTCCGCCGCGGGGTTTTTACGGGAGTAATTTTTGGCGGCGGAGGAATGCGGTGATGCGTTGGGGCGCTTCGTCTTTCCACTCGGGTAAGGTGAAGCCGTGGCCGCCGCCGGGCATGGGGACAAATTCGCAGGCGTTGCCGGTCGACCGGAGTTTTGCTTCGAGCGCGACGGCATATTTAAACGGGACGATCGTGTCGGCGTCGCCGTGGAAGAGCAGCGTGGGCGGCATCTTCGCGTCGAGGTGTTGCTGCGGGGAATAGGCGTCGGGGTTGGGCCCGAAGCGTTCGGCGCGTTGGCCGGTGGCGACGGAGCTGTCGCAGGCGGGACTCATCAAGATGAGAGCGGCGGGTTTTTGGAGCGGGGCTTCCGCGGGATCGCCGCCGGGAGGCGTGGCGGTGATCGCGGTCCAGAGCGCGAGGTGGCCACCGGCCGAGGATCCGCTGACGACCAGTTTCGCGGGGTCGAGCCCGAGTTCGGCGGCGTGCGCTTGCAACCAGCGGACGGCGGCGCGGGCGTCGGCGACGCAGGCGGTGGCATCGGTGGCGAAACGTTCTCTCACGCGGTAGTCAGCGGCGATGCCGATGAGGCCGAGTTGGGCAGCGTTTTTAGCCCAGCCGGCGGCTTGGGTGGGAACACCGTGCGTGAAGCCGCCGCCGAAGAAATGGATCAGCGCGGGGCGCCGATCTTGGGCGGTCCAACCGGCGGGTTTGAAGACGAAGAGCCGCATGGGCGCAGGGGTGCCGGTGCGGTAGAAATGGGTTTCGGCGCCGGGCAAGCTCGTGGGCGTCGCAGGTGGTTGGGCGGCGAGCGGGGCGCGTTCGTCGGGGAGTTTTTCTTGCGCGCAGAGCGTGGCGGCGGTGAGGGCGAGGGCGGCGAGAAATTTTTTCACGTAGGCGGCGCGCATGAGCGGAGGGGCGGGTTTAACTCGAGCGGTCGTAGACCTCAGGCGTGACAAGGGCTTCGAGCGGGAGGCCTTGGGTGAAGGCGCGGAGGTTGCGCAGGGCGTGGGCGGTGGCGTCGGGGTAACGGTCGCTGGTGGGGCCGGCGAAGTGGGGTGTGAGAAAGACGTTGGGCAGACCGCGCAGTAAGTGATCCGGCGCGAGGGGCTCGTGGGCGAAGACATCGAGGCCGCAGAGCAGTTGACCCTCGCGGGCGACGCGGATGAGGGCGGTTTCATCGACGACGCCGCCGCGGCCGACGTTGATGAAGGCGGCGCCGGCCGGGAGCAGGCGGAGGAGTTTTTCAGTGACGATGCCAGCAGTGGCGGGGATGAGTGGGGCGAGTTCGATGAGGACGTCGCTGTTGGCGAAAAGAGCTTCGAGCGATGGGGCGCGGCGGAGGTTGAATTCGCGTTCGTGCGTGGAGTCGACATCGGGCGCGAAGACGGAGACGTGGCAATTAAATGGACGGATGAGCCGGATGAACTCGCGGGCGACCGGGCCGAAGCCGTGGATGCCGACGCGGCGTTCGAAGAGCGAGGCGGCATCGGTGAGGCCGTTTTTCCAAGCGCCTTGTTGGTGCATGGCGAGCGTCCAACGCGTCGAGCGACGCAGGCAGGCGAGCGTGTGCAAGAGCGCGCACTCGGCGACGACGCGGCTGATCGCGCCGCCCCAGTTGGTGACGAGCAGGCCACGCTCGAGGTGGGCGCGCGTGACGAGAGTTTTGACCGAGCCGCTCAAGTAGCAGACGTAGCGCAGTCGCGGCGGCAGCACGGCGGGCAACAGTGGTGTTTTCCAACATGTGAGGAGGATGGCGGGATCGGCGGCGGCGAGTTTTTCCGCGAAGGCAGCGGGACTTAAATCTGTGGGGTCGAGTTGGCGGAAGTCAGGAAACAACGCGCGCAAGTCGGCGAGCAACGGCTCGGGAAAAAAGTGTTCGGCTTCGTACGGCGTGAGGACGGCGAGGAGAGACGTGGACATGGAAAAAAAGAAAAAGACTTCAGGCTTTGGGCGGGAGACACTCGAGGAGCTCGAGCGTGGGTGAAGGTTCGAGCTGCCAAGGACCGAGGGCGGCGGGGACGAAAAATTTATCGAAAGGCCGGAGCGGGAGCGTAGTATCGCCGGCGGTCAAGGTGCCCGAACCGGCGGTGACGATGCCGATGAAGCCCTCGGTTTCGTGGCGCTGGATCAGGCCGCGGACGTGGCTTTTTCGGATGCGAAAACACGGAGTGCGTTCCGGGCCGATGAGTGTGTCTTGAAACGAGTCAGGGCCGAGGGCGCGGGCGCGGCGCGGTGGG
>CAJAFD010000190.1 GCA_903938935.1 uncultured Opitutia bacterium | reverse complement strand
TTCGGCCGTGGCGGTGACGCGTTGATCGGGGCCGGCGTGCTTTTGGAGTTGGCCGAGGGCGACGTCGAGCGCGAGGAGCGCATTTTGGCGGGCTTGGGCTTGTTTCTGGGTGTTGCCCGAAATCGCGGTCTCGATGCGCGTGTACGTCGCGAGGCCGACGAGCAGCAGCACGACAAACGATAAAAGCGTGATGGTGATGAGCAGCGCAAAACCACCGGTGCGCGTACGCGGCGCAGCAGAATCAGAAGACGTTTTTAAAAGCGCGGGAGGCACGGTCAGAGGGGTTGCGCGCGGAGCACGATGCGACGGGTGAAAACTTGAGATTTGGCGACGGCGATGTCCCACCAATATTGCGCCGCGGAGCGACCCGCTGGCAGGGTCAACCGGCCGGTTTCAAACGCGGCAATCTGCGCAGCGCCTTCATCGGTGAGGACGCGGATCATGATTTCGGCTTCTTCGGGGAATTCATCGATCTGAGCGCCGCTGCGCGGAGGACGATTGGCGAGATGCGTCCTTTCGGTACCGTTGGGGAATACACGAAGTGGAGCGGAACTCATCGCTCCCACGGCGGGGCGGGTGTATAAATAGACGCCAAAATCGATCACGTTTTCGGCAATGATCGTACCGACATCGATCGGGATGCGCACGGATCGCGCGGTGCCCAAGGTGCCCGAGTTGCCCGAGGCGGCAGCGGTGCCGGCGTAGGCAGGCAGCGTGATATCGAAGCCCGTGTTGAGCGTGTTGGCTGGGGTGACTTCGGCACGGTGGAGAAAGTAGCGGCGGTCAATATTGGCGGTATTTGTCGCACTGGCGCGGCGGATAAGTTGCCAACCGACAGCGACCGGGGCCGAAAGTGTGGTGACATCGTTGGCGGTGTTGGCGCCGCGTTTGGTGGTGAAGAAGCGGAGCCAAGTGCCGGCGGGGCCGAAGGTGGCGTTGGCGATGTTGGCCGCGCCGTAGGTGAGCGCGGGGTTGGTCGTACCGATGGCGGTCGAGGGCTTGAGATTGCCGATCACGGCACCCGTCGTGACCCAAACCGAGCTGCTCGTCGCGGTATTATTGGGGACGCTGGCGGCGAGCCAGGTCGCGCCGTCGTCCCGATAAATCGCGGATTGGAGGTCGAGGGTGAGTTGATCGAGCGCGTAACGCGCTTGAGATTCGACCGAAAGTCGTCCTGAGGTCCGGCTCCAGAAACCGGTGACATTGCTCACGATCGCGACCATAAAGCCCACGAGCAAAACGGTGATGCCCGAGGCCACAAGTACCTCGATCAACGTAAATCCACGGCGACGCGGCCGCGACGGAAGATTGCTCGTGGAGTTTGAAGGGGCTGCGTTCATCAGCGCGTGATGCTCCCGGAGACGTGAAACGTCTGGAGTTTGCTACGATCGAAGACGACGGCAGCGGTGGCGTTGAAACCTGCGGGGAGCGCGCGCCGGGGGTTCGCGGGCGCATTGTCGGGCACGAAGGCCGGCCAGCGAATGCGCGCGGTGTAGGCGAGCGTCGGCGACGTAGCGTCGGCCTCGGCGGTGTTGGGCGAAAGAGCGTCGAGACGGATGAGCGTGATCTCGAAATATTTTTCGGCGTCGTTGATTTGGTTGCTTCCTGGAGTTGCCCAAACCGTATCCGTGTAAGTGCCGATCTTGGCGCCATCGCGACTGGCAAAGAGCAGACGCGCGTCGCGGCGCGGATCGGTGGCGGCACTGGCGGCGTTGTCGGCGGTGGTGACCTCATGGCTGCCGTTGGCGGTGGAGTTTTTGAAGAGAGCCACGACCGGCGCAAAGGAGCCCGCCACCGTGGCGCGACGCGTGAGGTCGTCGCGCAGTCGCTCGGCAACCGTGGCTGCGGCCTCGGCGTCGCTGGATCCGGCCACCGAGCGGGCCACGGGGGCAAAGAGAGCTACGACCGCCACCATCCCCACGGCAAAAATACCGATAGCGACCACCACCTCAATGAGGCTGAAGGCACGGCGAGCGTTGGGGCGGAATGCGGAGCGCATGGAGTTTTTTTTTCGTTTAAAAACTGCCGGGCTCGTTCACGCGCGTGACGGCGCCTGAAGTACGGAACGCAAGTCCGCGGACGGCGCCAGCGTTGGTGAATTGCGGGAGGCCGTTGGTCACGGTGGTCGTGGCCACGGCGAGTTTGGCGGCGGCCGGGCTGATGATCCCCTCGGGAGTTATCTTCAACTCAAAATATGTATCGGCCGCGCTGGCCGCTGGCTCATTTAAAATTATTTTCCTCGAGGCCGTTAGATTGATAAAACTAGAAACCGGAGCGGGGTTAGTGGGCCATATCACACCGGTTGCAAGTAAGCCTGAAGTTGAAGGTGGAACCACGCAAACACCGCTCGGTAAAAGCACCGGCGTACCAATCGGCTCCCATCTTGTGGTTGCCGTCGTAACCGCTGAATCAGGTGCGATGACGACACGAATATATCGAAGGTATTTCCCTACATCTCCATTAGGGGGACGCGTACCATAAATCAAAATTAGAGTTTCCTTTTGCTTCACGGCGGCTTGCGCGCGGGCGGTGGCGACGAGCGCCGCCAGCGTATTTTGCGCACTGGCGAGCGTAGAGACGCCGGGACCGCTCAGCGACAGACCGACAGCGCCCAGCAAAAGCGCGATGAGTCCGATCACGATCATCAGCTCAACCAACGTAAACGCTCGGCGTGCACGCGAGGCCATGTTCGAGGAAAATTTTTGATCGCAGAGCAACACGGTCACGCGGCGTTATTTCCAACTCATGATGAGATCGGCCTCGGTGGTCGCCTTGGGCGGCGCACAGTAAAAAATCACGCCGGCGTGAATGCCGCCCGTGGTCGCGGTGGTGACGCCACTGGTCGTAGTCGGGCGAATCGTGATTGTGGCGTCAGCGACAGTCACGGCCGGGAAGCCTCCGGTGGAGTCGGAGCCGTTGATGACGCCGTTGAGATTGGCGTCAGTGACGACGGCGATGGAGGTGTTATAAAACGCGTCGCGGATAAAATACTGCTGGGAGGCGAGGCCGTTGCCGGCGGCGATATCGGCGGGGGTGATGAAGTCTTGATCCGTGAAGGCGTAAAAACGAATACGCCGCGTGTTTTGGCCGAGGGGTGGAATCGGCGTGCCAGTGGTGGCGCCGGTAAGCGCTGAGCCATCGCGGCGCACGCCGGCGAGCACGTCGTGAAAATGGTGCGAGGCGGCGCCCGTGGCGTTGGCGACGGCGTTTTGGTTGACGAGTTTTTGCGCGCCTTGGGGATAGAGTTGCGGGTACGTGCCGTATTCTTGGCGAAAGGTTTCAAAGGCCGAACTCCACGAACTGAACTGAGAGCGGGTCTTGGCTTTTTTCGCGGCGTTGCGGGCGCCGCCAGCAGTGGGGATAATGATCGCAGCGAGGATCCCGATGATCGCGATGACGGTGAGGAGCTCGATCAGGGAAAATCCACGGACGGCGAAACAGGAGCTCGGACGAAGCGACGAAGTGCTAAACGATAGTTGGGGGCGGCTCATTGGATTTTATCGGCGTAGATGTTGTCGGCGTTGGTGCCGGTGGTCTGGGCGGTGCCGTTATATAGACCGGTGGTGCGATTGGGCGTGGTGGCTTCGAGTCCATCGGGACCGACGGAATAAAGGACATACGAGCCGGCTTGCCAAGAGTTGGTGCCGGAGGCGACGCCGTTGGAATTTACGGGGGCGGCGGTGCGATAATAATATTGGTAACGACGACCCCAAGGATCGAGAAACGAGTTAGCGACGAGGATTTTTCGCGGCGGGTTGCCCGCCGGCACGCCAAAGGTGGCGGCGGCGATGGCGACCTCGGGCGTGAGCCGCGTGAGATCGACGAAACAAGGACCATTAAGCCGATCGGCCGCGGAAAATCGACTAGGGCCGAAGACGCCGGTGAGGGCGTTGAAAAACAAAGCCTCGGCGGGCGTCGAGCCGATCACCGCGCTGACGGCCGGCGTGGCGTGGGCTGCGAGGCCGGTCTGCGGATAATCGCCGTAGTGGCGCTTATAATCCTCGAGCGCCTGGGCGAGGTGCGTGAGTTCGGCTTTGGCGCGGGCGGTGGTTTCACGCCGTTTCACGCCTTGCACGAGCCCGAGCGTAATGCCGAAAAGAATCCCGACGATCGCGATGACGGTGAGGAGCTCGATCAGAGAAAATGCGGGCGAGCGTTGGGGCGCTCGGCGGGCGGACTTCATGGGTGCTTCCAGAAAGAGCGTGCGGACGGCGGGTCGCAAACGGAAAGTGACGTGGCATTTTATTTCAAAAAAAACGGCCGACATCTCGAGGATGTCGGCCGGAGAAGGACGCAGGTGTTTTAGCTCAAAAACCGCCTTAGTCTTCGGCTTGGAGGGCGGCGACGACGCTGAAATCTTCCAGCGTGGTGGTGTCGCCCTTCACGAGACCGCCGGCGGCGATTTCCTTAAGAATGCGACGCATGATTTTTCCGCTGCGAGTCTTGGGCAAGCTCGCGGCGAAGCGGATCGAATCGGGTTTGGCGAGGGAACCGATCTCGCGGCCGACGTGACTGC
>CAJAFD010000189.1 GCA_903938935.1 uncultured Opitutia bacterium | reverse complement strand
TTCGGCGCCGACAAGTTCGACAACCCGGTCGTGCTTTTCCCGAACGACTGGACGATGCGCTACTTCGTGGAGAAAAACGCCGAAATCAAACTACTCGAGCTACCGCCCGAGCAGAGTTGAAACCTACCGTCACCCAAAAGAGCTCCTCTTGAAAATTTCGTGGCGTAACAGATACGTCACGAAAATATAGACAATTGCATATTGACTGAAGCAATAAAATTTCAGCTGGCTTGAAGGAGTAAAGGCGCGGCTAACTGCAGTCGACCGAAGGCTACAAAAACTACCCCAAATAGTGCCTCTCCTGAATTATCTCATCCTCAACCATGAAAACATTCTGTATAAATGTACGACTTCTGACGTTGAGTCTCAGTCTTTTAATTATCCCACACGCCGTGGCCACGACCGTAATCGCGCCCACGTTCACCGAACTCGTAGCCCAATCCGAATCGGTCCTTTGGGGAGAAGTTACCGCAATTAATAGCGAACTCGTTACCCAAGGAAATAGTCGCGCCATTTTCACCCGTGTCACCGTGACCGTGCGCGAGCAGATCATCGGCACAAACCCCACGACAGTGACGTTGGAGTTTCTAGGCGGTACCGTAGGGGAACTAACGATGGTGGTCGATGGCATGCCGCGCTTTGCCGTCGGGCAAAATGACATACTGTTCGTGCAAAACAACGGACGACAAATATGTCCGCTCGTGGGCATGGCACACGGCCGCTACTCTATCGTACGTGATCCCCTCACCGGCACGGATCAGGTCACTCGCGACAACGGGGCCACCCTTACGAATGTAGCTCAAGTCTCCCATCCGCTCACAAAAGGTACGTTAACTGATACCTTACAGCGCCTCGGCGGCACGCCACTCACCCCCGCCGCATTCATCGCAGAAATTCGTGCCGAGAAAGCACGTCAATTCCCCATCAACACCCGCTGATCCTGTGCACAAGCTACTTCGCCTCCTCCCGGGTTTGGCGCTTGGTGGTCTACTCGCCACCCCTTGCCTATACGCCTTCACCACCACCACCGGCAGCGCCGTCTGGCCGGATGGAGCCATCGTGATGAACCTCCAGTTGGCCCCAAATGCCCCTTTGAGCGATGGCCAAGCATCGTGGAATGCCGCCGCCGCCAAAATGCTCGCTCAGTGGAACCAACACCTCGTGCGCAGCACGTTTTATTGGACGACCGATACGACCACCACCCCTGCGAGCGGCAATGCCGCCAACGAAGTGATTTTTTCGGCCGATAATTTTGGCCGAGCTTATGGTGATAGCACCCTAGCCGTCACCAGTTCCTTTCGTATCGGCACCCGCATCATCGAAGCCGACGTTACGTTTAACACTAAATATAAATGGGATTCGTATTCTGGTCCGCTTCGTGGCACCAGCGGCGTCAACGCCGAATTCTCGCGCGTAGCTCTCCATGAATTTGGCCATGTCATCGGCCTGAGTCATCCTGACCAAGCTGGCCAATTCGTCTCCGCAGTCATGAACAGCACCGCAGGTGATATCGACACCCTCACCGACGATGACAAAACTGGCGCGGCGTTTCTTTATGCGGCCAACGCTGGCACCGTCGCTCCATCTTTACTCATACCCCTTTATGATCAGAGCCCGCTCAAGGGTGACAGTGTAGAGTTTAGTGTGAGCGTAAGCGGTAGCGCACCGTTTTCCTATCAATGGCGGCGCAACAACGTCGTCCAAGGAGTCAGCACCGCCAGTTTCATTCTCTCCAACATCTCCGCAGCCAGCGCCGGAAACTGGAGCGTGACCGTCACCAATAGCCGAGGCTCGGTCACTAGTTCGATGGTGCTCACCGTAACCGACACCTACGTAGCCCCTACTATCTCATCCGATCCGATTTCCGTGACAAGTTTACCGGGGCGGAATGTCGTATTCACGGTTGGCGCTAAGGGCAGCACTCCACGCGCTTACCAGTGGAAAAAAGACGGGGTAAATTACGGCAACTCCACTGCCAGTGACACCTTAACCATCGCAGATGTGCAACCAGCAGACGCCGGTCGCTACGCAGTCGTTGTCAGCAATAATGGCGGCAGCGTCACCAGCAAAGAAGCCCTACTCACGATCAACGGCACAACGGCGGCCCCCAAATTCATCTCCTCCCCAGCAGCCCAAACTATTTCCTCAGGCAGTACGGTAATTTTTAACGCTACAGTTAGCGGCACTCCTGCGCCTACTCTTAGCTGGCACCGCAACGGCACACCCATTTCCGGCGCGACCCAGAACCCACTTGTCCTCACGAAAGCTTCTGCCGCACAAGCCGGAACCTATACCTGTGTGGCCACGAATTCAATCGGTAGCTCAACTAGCAATCCCGCCATCCTCACGATTTCTTCGACCAACGATTTCGGCCGACTCATCAACCTATCCATTCTAACTAATCTGAGTGCAGCCGAAAGCTATTTTACTCTTGGGGTAACTATTGGCGGAGAAAACACCTTCGGCACCAAACCTCTCCTCATTCGCGCGGCCGGTCCGGCGCTACGTCGTTTTGGCCTCACCGATGTGCTACCCGATCCACGCCTCGAGTTACTATCCGGCAGCACCGTCATTTCGAGTAACGACAACTGGGCTGGAGCTGATAGCCTAAAAAAAGCGTTCACCTCAGTTGGAGCCTTCGACTATAGCGAACCCGCAAGTAAAGACGCCGCAGTCTACAAATCAGACACCGCACTTGGCGGCTACACCATTCGCGTAGGCGACACCAACGGAGGCACCGGCAGCGTGATTGCAGAAATTTACGATGCCACCTCAAGCGGCAACTTTGTCGGCTCCACCCCGAGACTCATCAACCTAGCCGTGCTCAAACAACTGAATGCAGATGCCATCCTCACCACGGGATTTGTCATCGGCGGCAGCACCGCCAAAACCATGCTAATCCGCGCCATCGGTCCAGGCCTCGCCCCTCTCGGCGTGCCGGGGGTCATGGCTAACCCCAAAATCGAGCTCTTCTCTGGCTCAGTCGTAATCGCCCGCAACGACAACTGGGAAGGCCTCCCCCAGCTCAACTCCGTCGGCAATAGCGTAGGCGCGTTCACGATCACAGACACCAACAGTAACGACGCCATACTATTGATTACTCTGGCACCCGGAAGCTATACCGCGCAGCTTTCGGGCGTAAACGGCAGCACAGGCCTAGCGCTACTCGAAGTTTACGAAGTCCCATAAAAATCTGGGGCGGTTAACGCATCTCACCGCGGCGCTTGACTCACCCTCAACGCCGTGAAACATCATCACTTTTTAACGCACACCAATCATGGGCCAACAACTCAACAAGTACATCAAACGTAAACGCCGCGCCGCCTATCTCAAACGCAAGAAGGCCCGCACCAAGACCCCAGCTAAGAAGTAACGCACTTCCCCAGGCTTTTTCATTTAAACCGCGGCCCATGCCGCGGTTTTTTATTCACCCGGCCCAGACGTCCGCCCTTACTCTTAAGTCATGATCAAGGTCAGCCTCATCTCCCTCGGTTGCGCAAAAAATCTCGTCGATAGCGAAATCATGATCGGCCACCTCCATCAGGCCGGCATGAGCGTCATCCCCGAAGCCGAGCTGGCCGATGTGGTCATCGTCAACACCTGCTCCTTCATCGACTCCTCCAAGGAAGAATCCATCGGCCACATCCTTGAGGTGCATCAGAACCGCGGCATGAAAAAACGCCGCAAGGAGCAAAAACTCATCGTCGCCGGCTGCATGTCGCAGCGTTTCTCCAAAGACCTTTCCTCGTCGCTCAACGACGAAGTCGATGCGTTCATCGGCCTCGACCAAGTGACCAAAGTCGCTCCCATTATCGAAGGTCTTTACGCCAAAGACCGCGCCGCCGGCCAAGTCCCGGAAAACTTCGTCACCGCGCGCTCGACCTACATTCCCGATTTCAACACCCCGCGTTTCCGCCTCACGCCTAAGCACACCGCGTACGTGAAAATCGCCGAGGGCTGCAACCATCCGTGCACGTTCTGCATCATCCCGCAGATCCGCGGCCGCCACCGCAGTCGCACCGTCGAAAGCGTCGTCGCCGAGGCCCGCCAGCTCGTCAAAGAAGGCGTGAAAGAGCTCAATCTCATTTCCCAAGACACCACCTTCTTCGGCATGGACACTTGGGAACAGCGCCCCAATCCGCGCACACCCGTCGATTCGACGCGCGGCACCGCACTCACGACGCTCTTGCGCGAACTCAACGCCATCGAAGGTGATTTCTGGATTCGCCTGCTTTACACGCACCCCGCGCATTGGAGCGACGAGCTCATCCGCACCATCGCCGAGTGCCCAAAGGTCGCCCGCTACATCGACATCCCGCTCCAACACATCAGCGACAACATGCTCGGTGCCATGCAGCGCGAGACCAGCGGTGACTACATCCGCGATCTCATCAAACGCATCCGCGCGGGCATTCCCGGCATCGCCGTACGCACCACGTTTATCGTCGGCTTCCCCGGAGAAACCGAGGACGACGTCGCCGAACTCGAAACCTTCATCCGCGAAACGAAATTCGAGCGCCTGGGCGTGTTCCGTTACTCTCAAGAAGAAGGCACGCGCGGCGCGAAGATGGAAAACCAGATTCCCGCCAAGACCAAGGAAGCACGCTGGCACCGGCTGATGAAGCTCCAGCAAGAAATCGCCGCGGGCGTCAGCCAGAGCCATGTCGGCCAGACCTTGCGTGTGCTCGTGGAAGAACCGGGCATCGCTCGCGGCGACGCCGATGCACCCGACATCGACGGTCGCGTCTACGTGACCAAGGATCTCCCCGTCGGCGAATTCGCCACCGTGAAAATCTCGGGCTTCCAAGACTACGATTTGCTCGCCCTCCCCCGCGGCCAACGCCCGGCGGAGTTCAAGGTCGCGAAACAGGCCCAATAAAAATATCGCGAAGACGAGCGCGTTCTCCGCGCGCTCCACGTCTCCACAAAAAACCCCGGCCCAAAACAGGCCGGGGTTTTTGTTAATTCGAACTCGGACTCAATTCGCTTTAAGCGAAAAGCTCAGAGGCCTTAAAAAAACGGGCCAACTCGATCGCGGCATTTTCATCCGTGTCGGAAGCGTGGCAGACGTTCTTCATCATCTCGGTACCGAAGTCACCGCGGATGGTGCCCTTGGCGGCTTTACGGGAATCGGTCGGCCCGAGGAGATCGCGCACCTTGGCGACGATACCCGGGCCTTTCAGCGCGAGCATGATCACGGGACGCGAGCTCATGAAAGCCTCGATCTCCGGGTAAAAAGGCTTGGAAGCCACATGAGCGTAGTGCTCGCGCAACACCGTCGGATCCAAGCGGGTCATTTTGCACCCGATGATCTCGAAGCCAGCGCGCTCAAAGCGCTCCACAACAGTTCCGACATGCTTTTGATCCATGCAGTCGGGCTTACAGATGACGAAGGTTTTATCCATACACTTTCAACAAAGCGCGCAAACCAGCAGATGGAAAGACTCTTTTCGAAAAAGCCCAACTCAACTCATGCACTCACTTTGCGTGCAAAATCTCCGTCGCCACCGCTTCCCCGCTCTCCATCGCACCTTGAATCGAGGCCGACGTCCGACCATCACCCGCGATCCAAACGCCCGGACGCAACGCCACCGGTTTCATCGGCCCCAACGACATCCGCGCCGGCAAAGCCCGCGGCAACCGATAACTCCGCAGCCAACGCCAATCCGCCACCTCGGCGCCAAACCAAACGCACAACTCTTCGCGCACGCGTTCAACCAACGCCCGCTCCTCCATGGCAGGCTCGCCCAACACCGACACCGCCACCAGCGCCTGCCCCGCCGGCGCATAACTCGGCGCGACATCACTCAAGACCACGAGATTGTTCACATAACCGCGCCCCTCGCCGTTCAACACCAACATCGGCGCGCCCAACGGGCTTCTCGCCGCCGCAAAATAAATCGTCGTCGTCGCCCGCCACCGCGGCACCGCGACTTCCGGCAACAAGGCCGCCGCCCCCGCGTTTTCCGTCGCAACGACGATGTGTCGCGCCGCGATGCGCTCACCACTTTCTAAAAAAACAGCACTTGGCTCCACCCGCGCCACCCGCGCCCCGAGCCTCACGGTACCGGTTGGCAATCCCGCCGCGAGTTGCTCGGGGATCGCCTGCATGCCCGCCGCTGGCAAGGCCGCGCGCCCCTCCGCAAACATCCGAAAAACAAATTCCAACATCCGGCTCGAAGTCTCCAGTTCCCGATCCAAAAAAATCCCGCCGAACCACGGCCGCAGAAATCGCTCGATCATCCGTTCGCTAAACCCGTGCGCCCGCAGCGCGGCCAACGCCGTCGTCTCGGGCCGCGCCCACAATTCCGCCAAGGTGCCACGCCGCGCCGCCCGCCGCAGCGTCGCAATTCGTATTTTATCCGCCAGCGAACCGACGGGCGCGCGCAACGTCGCCCACCACGCTCCCGGCTCGCGCCAAGGATCACTCACTTCGTGCATCGCCCCATCGCAACGTACCCGCGAGCCCGCCGCAAAAGTCCGCAGCTGCAACTGCTCGTAATCGAGCCACGCCCGCGCCGTCGGATACGCCGTAAGAAAAACCTGAAAGCCTCGGTCCAACTGAAATCCGTCGACGATGTCCGTGCGCACGCGACCGCCAACCGCATCGTCGGCTTCGAGCACCACGCAACTCACCCCCGCAGCGTGCAAGCGCCGCGCACACGTCAGCCCCGCAAGTCCCGCACCGATGATGACGATGTCACTCATGCGCCCAAATTAAGTCCCCATTTTATCGGCGAGTGCCCAACCCGAAAGCGCCGCGCCTTCGACGCGCGCCCCGCCAAACGCATCACCAGCAAAACCGAGCCCCAACTCCTCGAGCCACACACACGGTTCCGGAAACACCGTGATCGGTTCGCTAAATTTCCAGCGGTGCAACGCCACGTTCACCACCGGCGCGCCCAACCACGCCGCGATCACCGGCTCAATCATCGGGAAAAGTTCCAACTCCGTCTTCGCGTAATGCTCCGCCGCAAAAGCCGGACTCAGATGCACCGTCACTGCCGCCGCCCCGCCCGGCGAAATTCCTTTTTTTACATTATCCGCGATCCAGCGCACCGGCCCATCCGACAAGGCCAAGCCCTCGGTCGGCACCAAACTCGCCCCACTCAAGGTCGCCAACAACGCCAGACACGGATGATAACGCAGCGCGGCCAAGCCACTCGCGACCTC
>CAJAFD010000188.1 GCA_903938935.1 uncultured Opitutia bacterium | reverse complement strand
TCGCTCGATCTCCTGTGCGCGCAACTCGACGACCTCGTCGAAGAAATCAACACGCGGCACGGCCAACGCCCCGTGCTCTTCGGGGTCAGTTTCGGCGGCGGCCTCATCCTCGAATGGCTTCGCCGCGCGCGCGTCGCGGGTCGCTCGCCCGCCCTCGCCGGCACGGTGCTCATCAGCCCGGTCGCTTGCACCGCCGACATCGTGGCGCCTGACGAGGTCAAACCCACCACGCTGCTGGGTCGCGCGCTCAAACCTTTTCTCGACGCCGAGGTGGGCCAAGTTGCGCCAGGGATCATCGAAAAATCCCGCGTCATCTTCACCAAGATGTTTGAAGCGGGCGCCCAAAACAAAGCCTCGCTCCGCGCACTCATGACCGGCGCCGAGCTGCGTCACCTCCATACGCACGTGATCCAAGCGATTCAGAGCGTCGATTTCGTCGGTGCGTGCGAGCGCTTGGCGGCGCTGCGACAACTCCCGATTCTTTCCGCGTGGGATGGCGGTCCGCGGCCCCTGAGCTCCGCCCCGGCGCTCATTCTCTACGCCGAGAAAGAAGGGGCCGTACTCCACGAGCGCTCGCCCACCCGCGCCGCGCTCGGGACAACCTTGTCCGCGTTTTTCCCGCAAGGCACACATCGCATCGTCGCCGGCGGCAAAAGCCCCGTGCAACACGCCTCGCTTATTTTTCACTACTTTCAGTTTCTGCCCCATGTCGCCGCGTTTTACCGCGCGTTAAAAACGCAGCCCGTCTCGCGCGCGGCGTGAAATCCACTGCTAAACTTCTCCCGCGGCTCCCGCGTTAATTGCTCAGGCGTCTCATGCCTATCCTACCCAAAAGCCTGATCACCCTCGGCACCGGTTTGCTCACCGCCCGCACCGCGCGCCGGCTGCGTCGCACCGACCACTCGCTCAACGAGCAGGCCCACGCCCTCGCGCACCTCACGACGCGTTTTGCCACGACCTCATTTTGGCGCGAGGCCGGGATCCGCCAAAAACTCGACTACGCGACGTTTCAAACCCTCGCGCCGCCCCGCACGTACGAGCATTTCACGGCTCCGATTGAGCGCATGAAACGCGGCGAAGCGGACGTGCTCTGGCCCGGTCGTTGCGCCCACTACGCCGTCTCCTCCGGCACCACCGCTGGCCGCACGAAATACCTGCCGATCACGGCCGGCATGCTCGATCACTTTCGTCAAGCCGGACTCGACTCGTTGCTCTACTACACGGCCCGCGTCGGCAACGCCGGGGTTTTTCGCGGGCGTCATCTTTTTCTCGGCGGGGCCACGCAACTCTCGCCGATTGCCGAGTCTCGCCCCTTCGCGGCCTACGCCGGTGATCTCAGCGGGATCACCGCTTTAAATTTGCCCGGCTGGGTCGAGCATCACCTCTACGAACCCGGCACGGCGATTGCCCAACTCGCCGATTGGCCCGCCAAAATCGCCGCCATCGCCGCCCGCACCGCCACCCGCGATATTTCCCTGCTCGCCGGCATCCCGAGCTGGGTCCTCATCCTCGCCGAGGCGCTCCGCCAACAACGTCCCACCACCCGCCATCTCCAAGACCTCTGGCCCCATTTTGAGTGCTTCATCCACGGCGGCGTTCCGCTCGCGCCGTTTGCCGAGGAACTCCGCGCCGCGCTCGGTCCGACCGTCAATTTCCACGAAGTTTATCCGGCCTCCGAAGCCTTCATCGCCACACAAGACGCCGATCCCGCCGCCGGCCTGCGGCTCATGACCAACGCCGGGATTTTCTACGAATTTCTCCCGATGAGCGATTTCGACGAGTCCAACCTCGCCGCGCTTGGCCCCAAAACC